>NZ_CP040093.1:2381135-2682952 GCF_006016075.1 Caloramator sp. E03
ATATCTTGGTACTAATGATGCAAGGGAAGTTGAAAAGATGATTGAAGGGGGAGATGAAAAAGCAAGGCTTATATTTGATGCTATGGCTTACCAAATAGGAAAAGAAATAGGAAGCTATGCCTCGGTGCTCTTTGGTAAAGTCGATAGGATAATATTGACTGGAGGGCTTGCCCATTCAAAAAGGCTGTGTGATTTTATAATTTCAATGGTTAATTTTATAGCTCCTGTTGAGATAGTTCCAGGAGAGGATGAAATGCAGTCCCTTGCAGAAGGTGCCTATAGGGTTATAAGTGGAGAAGAAAAAGCAAAAATATACGAAGAAGAGGTGGATGTATGATTAAGAGTTTTGATGAGGTACTTGACAGAGTTAAAAAAAATGAAATTAAAAAGATTGCTGTTGCAGTAGCTCAGGATGAACCAGTTTTAGAGGCAGTTTATGAAGCAAAGAAGCTTGGCATTGCATATTCAGTTCTTGTTGGAGATAAGGATAAAATACTTGATTGTGCTAAAACTCTTAACATAGATTTAAGCGATTTTGAAATAATAGATGAACCTAATAATCAGGCAGCTGCCCTTAAAGCTGTTGAACTTGTATCAGCTGGTAAGGCAGATATGGTAATGAAGGGCCTTATAGATACAGCAACCTTTTTAAGAGCTGTACTTGATAAGGAAAGGGGACTTAGGACAGGAAAGATATTATCTCATGTTGCAGTATTTGATGTTCCAGCACTTCAAAGAATAATCCTTGTAACAGATGCAGCAATGAACATTGCACCTGATCTTATGACTAAAAAGCAGATTTTAGAGAACGCTGTACAGGTTGCAAAATCAATTGGAATTGAAACTCCAAAGGTTGCAGTAGTTGCAGCTGTTGAAGTTGTAAATCCTGATATGCAGCCAACACTTGATGCGGCAGCACTATCTAAGATGAATGACAGAGGACAGATTAAAGGATGCATAGTTGATGGACCATTAGCAATAGATAATGCTTTATCAGAAGAGGCTGCAAAGCATAAAGGCATAGTAAGCCCAGTTGCTGGTAAAGCAGATGTAATACTTGTACCAAACATTGAAACGGGAAATGCTATGTATAAGACACTAACATATACTTCTAATTCAAAGAACGGTGGAATTTTAGCAGGTGCAGCAGCTCCGGTAATACTAACTTCAAGAGCAGACAGCAATGAAAGCAAGCTTTATTCCATAGCCTTAGCTTCACTTGTAGCAGCAAGTAAATAAAGAGGTGATATTATGTTTAGAATGCTTATAATAAATCCTGGTTCAACTTCAACAAAGATAGCAGTTTATGATGATTTAAGTCCTGTATTTATTGAAACTTTAAGACATTCAACAGAGGAGCTTTCACCTTATAAAACTATATTTGAACAGTACGATTTTAGAAAAAGTGTTATATTAAAAGCCATTGAAGATAAAGGGGTTGATATAAAAACATTAAATGCTGTTGTAGGCCGTGGAGGACTACTAAAACCAATTGAAGGTGGTACCTATTCAGTTAATGAAGCTATGATTGAAGATCTTAAAGTTGGAGTTCAGGGACAGCACGCATCAAACCTTGGTGGAATAATAGCTTTTGAAATTGCAAAATCATTAAATATTCCAGCCTTTATAGTAGATCCTGTTGTAGTTGATGAAATGCAAGATATTGCAAGGGTTTCTGGTATGCCAGAAATACAAAGAAAGAGCATATTCCATGCATTAAATCAAAAAGCCGTTGCAAAAAGATATGCAAAGGAAATAGGAAAAAGATATGAAGACTTAAATATTATAGTTGCTCATTTAGGTGGAGGAATTTCAGTTGGTGCACATAAAGGTGGAAAAGTAATTGATGTTAATAATGCTCTTGATGGCGAAGGCCCATTCTCACCGGAAAGAACAGGAAGCCTTCCAGTTGGAGAACTTATAAAACTTTGTTTTTCAGGAAAATATACTCTTGATGAAATGAAAAAGAAGATATGTGGGAAAGGTGGATTTGTAGCATATCTTGGAACAAACGATGGTAGAGAAGTTAAAAAGATGATGGATGAAGGAAATAAAGAAGCAGAGCTTATATATAAAGCTATGGCATATCAGGTAGCAAAGGAAATAGGAGCATTAGGTGCTGTTCTTTGTGGCAGGGTTGATGCTATAATATTAACAGGGGGACTCTCATTTGGCAAGGAACTCGTTGAGTGGATTAAGGAGAGAGTAAGTTTTGTTGGACCTGTAGTTGTATATCCTGGAGAAGATGAAATGCTTGCCCTTGCAGAAGGTGGGTATAGAGTTTTAACTGGTGAGGAAAAAGCAAAAGAATATAAGTAGGGTGATTAAATGGATTCAAGAATTAGAGTCTTTACAGGACATTTTGGAAGTGGTAAAACTGAAATTGCAATAAATTATGCATTAAAACTTTCAAATGAAGGCAATAAAGTTGCAATAGCTGACCTTGATATTGTAAATCCGTACTTTTGCACAAGAGATGAAACCAAAATGCTTGAAAATAAGGGAATTAGGGTTATAGCAACGCCGAAGGACTTTGCCAATGCAGAACTTGGAATTGTGCCGCCTGAAACCTTAAGTATATTTAATGATAAATCTTATGAGGTGGTTTTAGATGTTGGCGGAGATGAGCAGGGAGCTGTAGCTTTAGGACAGTATAATAGATACTTTAGAGAAGAAGATTATGATATGTATTTTGTTATTAATACATTAAGACCTTTTACAAACAGTATAGAGGGAATAATTGAATATATAAAATCAATTGAAGCGGCATCAAGGCTTAAAGTTAAATATCTTATAAATAATACAAACCTGTCTTATGAAACAGATATAGAACATATATTAAAGGGGCAGGAGATAGTAAAGGAAGTATCTAATATAACCAATATACCTATAAGATATGTAACAGTAATGGAAGATATTACTAATAAACTTCCAGATTCTTTTGAAGGCGAAATTTTCCCAATTAAACTTTTTATGCTTCCACCATGGAGGCGATTTGATGTATAACATCCCGCATTGCGGGTTGTATATAAAATTACTTAAGGAGGGGAGCTTATGGCAAGAGCTATATTTAGAGCAGACAGATGTAAAGGTTGTGGCCACTGCATCGCAGTTTGCCCTGTTAAAATTATCGAGTTTGATGAAAAGTTAAACTTAAAAGGGTATCATCCAGCGATTATAAAAGAAGAAAACATGTCAAAGTGCCTTGGATGTGCCTCATGTGCTAGAATGTGTCCTGATTTAGTTATTACTGTTGAGAAATAAAAGGGTTTAAGGAGGTAAATTTTAATGGCAGATAAAGTTTTAATGAAAGGTAACGAAGCCATTGGTGAGGCTGCGATTCAAGCAGGTTGTCAATGTTTCTTTGGTTATCCTATAACTCCGCAGACAGAAGTTGCAGCTTATATGTCAAGGAGAATGCCTAAAATTGGAAGAGTATTTTTACAGGCTGAAAGCGA
Source organism: Caloramator sp. E03 (assembly GCF_006016075.1). Lineage (NCBI taxonomy): Bacteria > Bacillati > Bacillota > Clostridia > Eubacteriales > Clostridiaceae > Caloramator > Caloramator sp. E03. Next base: position 2,384,594 of record NZ_CP040093.1, read on the forward strand.
AGTCGCTGCTATAAATATGGTATATGGTGCAGCTGGATCAGGTGTTAGGGTTATGACTTCATCTTCAAGCCCGGGAGTAAGCTTAAAGCAAGAGGGTATATCCTATATAGCAGGAGCTGAGCTTCCTTGTGTTATTATTAACATTGTAAGAGGAGGTCCAGGACTTGGAGGAATTCAGCCAGCCCAATCAGACTACTTCCAGGCAACAAAAGGTGGAGGACATGGTGATTATAGGCTTATAGTATATGCTCCAGCTTCTGTTCAGGAAATGGTTGATTTAATTCAGGAAGCTTTTGATGTTGCAGATATATACAGAAATCCTGTTATGGTTATGGGAGATGGTATGCTTGGGCAAATGATGGAGCCTGTTGAATTTAAAGAAAGGACTCCAAGACAGCTACCATCCAAGGAAGATTGGGCAGCTACTGGCCTTAGAGGCAGAAAACAACATCATGTTATAAATTCACTCTTTTTAAAGCCAGAAGAGCTTGAAATGCATAATGAAAAGCTTCAAAGAAAATATAAAGAGATTGAAGAAAAAGAAGCAAGATGTGAAATGTATAACTGCGAAGGAGATCTTGATCTTGTTATAGTTTCTTATGGAACAGTTTCAAGAATATGTAAAAATGTTGTTAAAATGCTAGCTAAAGAAGGTTTAAAGATTGGACTTATAAGACCTATTACCCTTTGGCCATTCCCTAAGAAGGCTATTGAAGAAGTTGTTGATAGAACAAAATATGGCTTCTTATCAGTTGAATTAAGCTGTGGACAGATGGTAGAAGATGTTGAGCTTGTTGTTAAAGGAAGAAAAACTGTTAACTTCTTTGGAAGGTCAGGAGGAATGGTTCCATCACCAAAAGAAATTGCAGATAAGGTAAAGGAAATAGTAGGAGGTGTAAGATAATGGCTATAGTTTTTGAACCAACTAAGGGACTTTTAGATGTTCCAACCCACTACTGTCCAGGATGTACCCATGGAATAATACACAGGCTCGTTGCTGAATCTTTAGAAGAGCTTGGAGTTTTAGATAAAACAGTAGGAGTTGCGCCTGTTGGATGCTCAGTTTTGGCTTATGAATATTTTGCATGTGACATGCAAGAAGCTGCTCATGGAAGAGCTCCTGCAGTTGCAACAGGAATAAAGCGTTCACTTCCTGATAATGTAGTATTTACCTATCAGGGTGATGGAGATCTTGCTGCAATTGGAACTGCTGAGATTGTGCATGCTGCTGCAAGAGGAGAAAGAATAACGACAATATTTGTAAATAACTGTATATATGGAATGACTGGAGGACAGATGGCACCAACAACCCTTCCAGGTCAGGTTACAGAAACGTCACCTTATGGAAGAGATGTTAACCTTCAAGGTCATCCAATAAGAGTTTCAGAAATGATATCAACCCTTGATGGAGCTGTTTATGTTGAAAGAGTTTCTGTAGATTCAGTTCCAAATGTTTTAAAGGCTAAGAAGGCTATAAAAAGAGCCTTTGAGGTACAGCTTGAAGGAAAAGGTTTCTCGCTAATTGAGGTTCTTTCAATATGCCCAACTAACTGGGGATTATCTCCAAGGGAAGCTATAAAGTGGCTTCAAGACAATATGATACCTTATTATCCACTTGGAGTTAAAAAGGATACAACCCAGCAGGAGGTGAAATAACATGGCACATCAGGATATAATTTTTGCAGGTTTTGGAGGACAGGGTATTTTATCTATGGGCAAATTCCTTGCTTATGCAGGAATGGAAGAGAACTTAAATGTGTCATGGCTTCCATCTTATGGCCCTGAAATGCGTGGAGGTACAGCAAACTGTTCAGTAATAATATCTGACGATAATATTGGTTCACCAATAGTCTACGATGCTACAACTGTAGTTGTTATGAACAGACCTTCTCTTGATAAGTTTGAAAATTCAATTGTTAAAGGTGGATTATTAATAATAGATAGTAATCTTGTAAATAGGGAACCTGAAAGAACAGATATTGAAGTTATAAAGATACCTGCTCAAAAGGTAGCAGAGGAGGTTGGTTCTAAGAAGATAGCAAACATGGTACTTCTCGGGGCTCTTGTTGAAAGAACTAAGATAGTTTCAATGGAATCCCTTTTAAAGGCTTTAAAGGAACATGGAAAAGAACAGTTTTATGAAATGAATAAAACTGCCCTTGAAAAAGGAGCAGAATATGCAAGAAAGTAATATAGGCCCCCGATTTCGGGGGCTTTTTAATATAATCAGCGACAGAAGTTACCTACTTTGTAAAGTTGGAGGTAGTTCACCTTAAAATGCAGGTATTATAGCACCATTGTATTTTTCATTTATAAATTTTTTAACTTCTTCTGAATTCAAAGCCTTAACAAGCTCTTGAATTTCAGGAGAGTTTTGATTATCAGGCCTTACGGTTAAAACATTTGCATAGGGTGAGTCCTTATCTTCAATAAAGAGAGTATCCTTTGGATTGAGCTTTGCTTCAAGGGCATAATTTGTATTTATAACTGCAAAATCTACATCGCTTAAAACTCTTGGAAGCTGTGCTGCTTCAAGCTCTTTAAAGTTTAAGTTTTTTGGGTTTTCAACAATATCCTTTGGAGTTTGAGTAAGATTTGTTGCATCTTTAAGTTTAATAAGCCCTTGCTTTTGAAGTAGAAGTAGTGCTCGTCCTTCATTAGTAGCATCATTTGGTATTGCGACTACTGCACCATCTTTAATTTCATCCTTTGATTTAATTTTAGTTGAATATGCTCCCATAGGTTCAACGTGTACCTTTGCCGCAGCTACTAGCTTAATACCTTTTTTATTTGCAAAATCCTCCATATAGGGAACGTGCTGAAAAAAGTTTGCATCAAGCTGTTTATCGTTAAGAGCAGTATTTGGAGTTACATAGTCTGTAAATTCCTTTATTTCAAGTTCAATTCCCTTTTGAGCTAATATTGGCTTTACAACGTTTAATATCTCTGCATGTGGAACTGGTGTTGCCCCAACTACTAATTTTTTTGTTTGCTTATTTGTAGAACTTTCTTTAGAAGAACATCCAGTAAAAGAAAGAATTAATACTAAAATGATTGATAATAGAGAAAATATTTTTTTCATTGAAAAAACCTCCTATCGTTTGTCAAAAATTTTTGATAATAGATTTCCTGTATGCTGTATTATTTCTACAAGAATTATAAGGACTAAAATGGTTGCTATCAGCACATCAGTTTGAAATCTCTGATAGCCGTATCTTATAGCTAAATCTCCAAGTCCACCTCCTCCTATAGCTCCTGCCATTGCAGAATATCCAAGAATATTTATTATTGTAAGTGTTATTCCCAATATCAAAGAAGGCATAGACTCACGGATTATGACTTTAAAGATTATCTGCATAGTTGTTGCTCCCATTGATAGTGAGGCTTCTATGATACCCCAGTTTACTTCAAGAAGGCAGCTTTCAACTATTCTTGCTACAAAAGGGCATGCAGCAATGGATAGTGGAACTATTGCAGCTGTTGAGCCTATTGTTGTGCCAACTATTATTCTTGATAAGGGAAATATTGCTATTATCAATATGATAAATGGTACAGAACGTGCAATGTTTACAATAGTACTGAGAATGCGGTTTAATTTAACATTTTCACATATATGACCCTTTGAAGTTATAACAAGTATTATCCCAAGAGGTAATCCTAAAATAGTAGCAAATAGCGTTGAGAAAAATACCATATATATAGTTTCAATAAAAGATGGATATATTGTTTTAAATAAATCTATTAAGTAAGCATATATATTAGAAAGCTCCACTTTATATCACCTCAACATTAAGTTTAAATTCTTTAAGATAATTCAAAGCTTTGTCAATATCTTCATCTTTACCTGTCAGGTTAACAACAAGATTTCCAATTTGAGTGTTTTGAATAATATCAATTTTCCCTGATATTATATTTGCATCTACATTGAACTTTTTTACCATATTTGAGATAAGTGGCTTTTGAGCATCATCTCCTATAAATGTTAAATTTAATACTTTGCCTTTACTATTAAAGTCTTTAGGGATTTGATTTATAATGTCTTCTTTTAAAAAGTTTTTTGTAGTATAAGATTTTGGATTAGAAAATACATCTATTACACTGCCACATTCAGCAATAGTTCCATTTTCAATTACAGCAACGTTTTTACATAAGCTTTTAATTACTGACATTTCATGAGTTACAATTACTATTGTTATTTTATATTTTTCATTAATGCTTTTTAAAAGGTTTAAAATAGATTGAGTAGTTGAAGGATCGAGGGCAGAAGTTGGTTCATCGCAAAGTATTATATTTGGTTCATTAGCAAGTGCTCTTGCAATAGCAACCCTTTGTCTTTGACCACCTGATAGCTGTGATGGAAAGGAGTTGCTTTTGTCTTCAAGCTCTACAATTTTTAATAGTGCATTTACTTTTTCTTTTATTTCAGAATTACTAACTTTTGATATCCTTAGAGGGAAAGCAACGTTTTCAAAAACATTTAAATTCATAAGTAAGTTGAACTGCTGAAATATCATTCCAATTTTTTTTCTATATTCTCTTATCTGTTTTGAATTAAGGGATGTTATATCCTTCCCATCAATTATTATTTGTCCTGATGTTGGTTTTTCAATGAGATTAATACACCTTAAAAGAGATGATTTCCCAGCTCCACTAAGTCCGATTATCCCAAAAATATCACCATCATTAATTGTAAGATTTATATTTTTTAAGGCCTCAAACTGCGTATTATCTAGAGTATAGGTTTTATTTAGGTCAACAATATTTATCAATTTATTTCACCTCTTTAACATGATAATTACATAAAGTACAAAAATAAAAATTTAACAGGCTAAAACTTATAAATTTTAGCAAAATATTATAAAAATAAATTAAAAACATAAATTTGAGAATGAAAAGAGATTTTGAGGATATGAAGATAATAAAAAAACCTCTTTTCAATGAAAGAGGCTTATTACAATCCCCTCTCATCTCTCGGTATTTCTACCGCTGGAATTGGCACCATGCATAATGCTGGTTGCCGGGCTTCATAGGGCCAGTCCCTCCGCCTCTCTTGATAAGAGTACAATTTATATTCAACTTACATGCTAATTATAAAAAGCAATTGCTAAAATGTCAACTATTTTTTTTATAACATTAGTCTTAAATAGAAATATTAAAAAAATCAAAATTTTTTAGCAGGAAATACAAAGTGTTTGTAGAATACTATAAAAGGTGATAAATGTGGAATGTAATGTATATATAAACAATTTACAGAATAAATTTAGTAGATATTTTGACATTGAAAGGAATATAAATATATCAGGTACAGAAATTGACATGTTTGCTAAATACTTTGAAAGATGTGCAAGGACCTTAATTACTCAAAAGGATGTAATAGATGCTTATGAAAACAATGAAATTTGCTTTATTAAGTGCTATGAAGCTTTGAGTTTAGAAAAGGTATACGAATTTGAAAATTTTTTAAAAAATGCTGTAGCAAGATATGTAAAACCTCACAAGGAACACATGAGCACTTATATAACAGGGGTTATTGTATGTAAAGATGAAATTGATAGCGAATGCGTCAAGGAAATAAAAAAGTTTAAGTACAGCAAAGCATTCAAGTTCTTTTTGCATGGATGGTGTGAAGTAAGGTTTGTTGCAGTTGACCTCTTAAATAACAGTGTTATTACAAATAAGCAGGGTAAGAGCGTAAAAAAGGTGTATCAAATTACACCTTAAAATAAAAAAGGAGGTCTTTATATGAATTCCTTAGTTCTAATCATCTTAGGTATTATACTGTTCTTAGTTGCTTATGTAACTTATGGTTCATATCTTGCTAAGCAGTGGGGTATTGATCCATCAAGAAAGACACCAGCTCATACTTTAAGGGACGATATTGACTATTGCCCAGCAAATGCAAAGGTTCTATTAGGACACCACTTTTCATCTATTGCAGGAGCAGGGCCTATTTCAGGTCCTATACAGGCTGCAATCTTTGGATGGCTCCCTGTATATCTATGGATAGTTCTTGGAAGTATCTTTGTAGGTGGAGTACACGATTGGGGTTCACTTTTTGCATCAATAAGACATGACGGTAAATCAATTGGTGAAATAATAAGAACAAATCTCGGTGAAAAAGGTAAGAAGTTATTTAATATTTTTGCATGGCTGACTCTTGTTCTTGTTGTTGCAGCATTTACTGATATTTGTGCAAGCACATTTGCTTTTAATCCTCAAAAACCAGAAGTACTGACAGGAGCACAGGCAGGTACTGCATCAGTTCTTTTTATATTCCTTGCAATGGCTTTTGGATTTTTTGTTTATAGAAAAAATGCAAATCTTGCAGTATCTACTGTTGTTGGAGTTGCACTTTTATTTTTATGTATCTGGATAGGTTATAGCTTCCCATTCATTAAACTTTCAAAGGTAGGTTGGCAGGTTATACTTATAATCTATATATTCTGTGCATCAACCCTTCCAGTTTGGCTTTTATTACAGCCAAGAGATTACCTTTGTTCTTTCCTTCTTTATGCTATGCTAATAGGTGCAGTTGTTGGAATATTTATTCTAAGACCTTCTATTGTAATACCTGCAACTACAAGCTTTGTTGTAGGATCAGGTGCTAAAGCACAGTATCTGTTCCCGATTCTATTTGTAACTGTTGCTTGTGGTGCTATATCAGGATTCCATTCACTTGTTGGTTCAGGAACAACATCAAAACAGCTAAACTCTGAAAAGGATTCAAAACTTGTAGGTTATGGAGGAATGCTTATTGAAGGCCTTGTTGCTATAGTTGCTTTAATATCTGTTGCTTATGTTGCAAAGGCTGAAGGAACTCCTGCTCAAATTTTTGCATCAGGTGTTGCTACGTTTATGAATAGCTTTGGACTTCCCATTCAGGTTGGAAAGGTATTTGTAATACTTGCATTTTCAGCATTTGCCCTAACAAGCCTTGATACTGCAACAAGAATTGGAAGATACATTTTCCAGGAATTTTTCCCAGAAAAGCAGGATGGGACAAAATCACCTCTTGCTAATATGTATGCATCAACAGCAATAACTATAGGTGCCGCAGTTATTCTTATAACTTATGGATATCTTAATATATGGCCTATATTTGGTTCAGCAAATCAGCTTCTTGCAGGATTATCACTTCTTGCAATTACAGCATGGTTTGTGAAATTAAAAAAGAAGTCATGGATGACAATAGTTCCAATGATATTTATGTTCTGTGTAACTTTAACAGCTTTAATACTTCTTATGAAGAATTTCTTTACAGGTGGGAAAATTCTGCTTGGTATAATTGCTGTTCTTCTTTTTATACTTGCAGTTGATCTTATTGTAACTTCAGTTAAAGTTCTTTCAGATAAAAGTCAAAATAGGAGCATGAATGCATAATGGGGGCCTTTAAAAGGCCCTTTTTGATTGAAAAGAGGGATTATATATGGTATTATACAGTTGTTGATTATATACAAAAATAGGAGAGATAATTATGAGTAGAATGTTTGGAACCGATGGTGTAAGAGGAATTGCAAATAAAGATCTTACTGCAGAGCTTGCTTATAAACTTGGAAGGGCAGGAGCTTATGTTTTAACAGAGGGTGCTCATAAGCCAACTATTGTTGTTGGAATGGATACAAGAATATCAGGGGACATGCTTGAGTCAGCTCTTGTTGCAGGTATATGTTCAGTCGGTGCTCATGCAGTATGCGTTGGAGTTGTTCCAACTCCTGCAGTTGCATATCTTACAAGGCTTTATAATGCTGATGCAGGAGTTGTAATATCGGCATCCCATAATCCAGTTGAATATAACGGAATAAAATTTTTTAATAAGGATGGATATAAGCTCCCAGATGAGGTTGAGGATAGGATAGAAGATGTTATTAAAAATGGCTTATCACAGGTACCATCACCAATAGGGGAAGATCTTGGAAAACGCGAGTTCAAGGAAGGTGCAGCAAGGGATTACATTGAGTTTTTAAAGGGTACAATAGATGTTGATTTTAAAGGACTTAAAATAGCTCTTGACTGTGCTGAAGGAGCATCTTATTATATTGCTCCGAAGGTTTTTGCTGAACTTGGAGCTGAGGTTTATGTAATACACAACAATCCAAATGGAAAGAATATAAATAAAAACTGTGGATCAACTCATATAGAGGAGTTAAGAAATTTTACAGTAAGAGAGGGCTGTGACATTGGCTTTGCATTTGATGGTGATGCTGACAGATGCTTAGCAGTTGATGAGAAAGGAAACGTGGTAAATGGAGACTTTTTGATGACAATTTGTGCAAAGCATTTAAAGGAAAAAGGAAAGCTTAATAAAGATACACTTGTTGTGACAGTAATGAGCAATATGGGTCTTGATATTGCTTGTAAAAGAGAAAAAATAAATACAGTAAAGACAAAGGTTGGAGACAGATATGTTTTAGAAGAGATGTTAAAAGGAGATTATAAACTTGGAGGAGAGCAGTCAGGGCATATAATTTTTCTTGAATACAATACAACAGGAGATGGAATTTTAACAGCTCTTCAAGTTGCATCAATAGTAAAAAAAGAAAATAGAGCCTTTTCAGATATTGCATCAATAATGCATGAACTTCCACAGGTTCTTATAAATGCAAAAGTATCAAATGATAAGAAGAACTTATATAAAAATGATGAAGTTATAATTTCTGAAATTAAAAAGCTTGAAGAAGCATTAGATGGCTGTGGAAGGGTTTTAATAAGACCTTCCGGAACAGAGCCATTAGTTAGGGTTATGCTTGAAGGTGAAAATCAAAAAGAGATTGAAAAGATGGCTCTTAATCTTGCACACCTTATTGAAGAAAGGTGTAATTAGCATAAAAATGTGTTAGAAAGGACCTTTTGTAAAATAAAGGTTCTTTTTTTATGTTAATTTGTAAACAAAATTAAAATTATATGCTGAAGGTATTATCATTTATCTTAAAAATTAATATAATAAAACTATAAAAAATAAGGAGGTGAAATAAGTAATATTTTTTAAAAGCGCCAGGACTTACCTTTGGTAAGTTGACGAGGATAGGGAGTATCGAATCTTCGGCGGGTGCCCTACGGTATCGCACTACCGTTAAAGGTTGATAAAAGCGGAAAGCGATTTCCGTCACAACATCAACCGGGTGTGACAATTATTTAGCAGAAAGGATGAAAAAAATGTGCGGGATAGTAGGTTATATTGGTAAAAGTAATGCAGTTCCTGTTTTGATTGATGGGCTTAAAAAGCTTGAGTACAGAGGTTATGATTCAGCTGGAGTTTGTATATTTGATGGATGCAAGCTAACAGTTACAAAGTGTAAAGGAAGGCTATCAAATCTTGAGGATAAAATTAAGGATGATCCAATCAGTGGTAATTTAGGAATAGGACATACAAGGTGGGCAACCCATGGGCAGCCTTCGGATGTAAATTCACATCCACACACTAATAAGGATATGACAATAGGCGTTGTTCACAATGGTATTATAGAAAATTATCTAAAGATAAAGGAATGGCTTATGTCCCTTGGATATGAATTTGAAACGGAAACGGATACAGAAGTAGTTCCTCATCTTATAGATTATTTTTATGATGGTGATTTAGTTCAGGCTGTAATGAAGGCTGTTGACAAACTTGAAGGATCTTATGCTCTTGGAATTATATGCAAAAATGAGCCAGATAAAATAGTTGCAGTTAGAAAGGACAGCCCTTTAATTGTTGGACTTGGAAAAGGTGAGAATTTTATTGCATCAGATATACCAGCAATTTTATCCTATACAAGGGATGTTTATCTTTTAGATAATAGAGAAATAGCTATTTTAACAAAGGATGATATAAAAATAATAACTCAAGAAGGTTTACCTGTTAATAAGGAAATATTCCATGTTACATGGGATGCTCAGTCAGCAGAAAAAGGTGGCTATGAGCACTTTATGATAAAGGAAATTCATGAGCAGCCAAAGGCAATTAAAGATACTATGACATCAAGGATTATGGCTGACTGTGATGATATTAAGCTTGATAATATAACTTTAACTAAAGAACAGCTTAAAAATATAGATAAAATTTATATTGTTGCCTGTGGCACCGCATATCATGCAGGTATGGTTGGGAAGTATGTAATTGAAAAACTTGCAAGGATTCCAGTTGAGGTTGATATTGCATCTGAATTTAGGTATAGAGATCCTATTTTAAACGAAAAGACTTTAATGATAGTTGTAAGTCAATCAGGAGAAACTGCAGATACTCTTGCAGCGCTTAAACAGGCAAAGGAAAGTGGTTCAAGAGTCATAGCTATTACTAATGTTGTTGGAAGTTCTGTTGCAAGAGAGGCTGATGATGTACTTTATACTTGGGCAGGACCTGAGATTGCAGTTGCTTCAACTAAGGCTTATGTTACACAGCTTATAGCTATGTATATAATAGCTTTATATCTTGCAAGGCTTAATGAAACTATTACAATAGAAGAGTACAGAGAAATTAGGGATGAAATGCTTACCCTTCCTGAAAAGGCTCAAATAGTTCTAAATCAAAAAGAGGAGCTTCAAAAGTTTGCTGCTTCCAATTATATGCATAAAGATATATACTACATTGGAAGAGGCCTTGACTTTGCAGTAGCTCTTGAAGGCTCACTAAAACTTAAGGAAATTTCTTATATCCATTCTGATGCCTATGCTGCTGGAGAGTTAAAACACGGATCTATTGCATTAATAGAAAAAGGCATTCCAGTTATTGCTCTTGCAACTCAAAGCCAGGTATATGATAAGATGGTAAGCAATATAAAAGAAGTGGTTTCAAGGGGAGCAAAGGTTATAGGTTTTGCTTATGAAGGAAATTGCGAAATAGAAAAGACAGTAAATCAAACAGTTTACATTCCAAAAACACTTGATATATTAGCTCCAGTTTTACTTGTAATTCCTCTTCAGCTTCTTGCATACTATACAGCAGTTGAAAAGGGGTGCGATGTAGACAAACCAAGAAACCTTGCAAAGAGCGTAACAGTTGAGTAAGATTGTATAGATTGTTTAAATTGCTGAATAATACAAATAAAGTTCACTCCATGATAATAAAGTTGACTCTATAAAAATAAAGTTCGTTCCAAAACCTCGCAGTAGACGCAGGATAACCCCTGTTTTGCTGCGGGGTTTGCGTTTTTATTGGGGAGAAGTGCTAAGGTGTAAGGATTAAGATTGTTAGGGTTAAGGAGTAAGGAATAAGGCTAAAGGCAATGATTTTAAAGGGATTGAGGAAAGTATTGATTATAGTATTGAGAGAAATATTGATACCAAGATTGATAAAAAGCATTAGAAAAAGCACATGAGAAAATGCACATGAGAAAATGCAACCTTATCCCTTTTTCCTTTCAACATATCCCTATTTGGAACCAACTTTATTTTAAAAATTGCTATAAGGATTAAGGAAAAAGTGTTAATAAATGGGATGAAATCAAGGAATTTTAGAGCGGACTTTATTATCTGGTAGAAATTAGGATGTAGGAAAATCAAGGGCTTGATGGGTGTGGGTGGAGTGGAGTTTATTTTAAATATACATAGTTAGGGGTAAGGATTTTGGGATAAGGAATAAGGGACTGTATATAAAATAATAAAGTTTGCTCCGTGATAATAAAGTTGATTCTAAAACAATAAAGTCGGTTCTGTAATAATAAAGTTGGTTCTATAAGAATAAAGTTGGTCCTGGAATAATGAAGTTATGCCATTGAAAGGTTATAAAGTGGTATGAAAATAGAATTAAAGATTAAGAATTACAAATGCAGAATGCTTGTTTCATAAGTAGCAAAATTTTATCAAAATAAAATTGAAGTTATAACGGGAATTTATTATAAGGATTTAGAGCATGGATATTAAAAAATAGAAGGAGATATTTATAGTAAGGTATTTGGATAAATAAATATTAATGTATAATGATAATAGGATATTATTTTTACTATTGCAGAATATAGAGAAATGATAAAATAGAAGTGCATCAATACAAGTAAAAGGAGTCGTGAGGGTATGAAAATTCTTCAATTGAAGATAACATTAAAAGACGTAAAGCCTCCTGTCTGGAGGAGGGTATTGGTTAGAGACGATATTACGTTTTATAAACTCCACAGGATAATCCAGTATGCGATGGGATGGTTTGAATCCCACCTTTATGAGTTCAGGCTGGGAGAAATGATTATTAGGGAAAAAGATGACGACTGGGACTTTTACGACAGATATGAAGTAAAAAGTGCAAAAAGGGTAAAGTTAAGCAGCATGAACTTTGCGCCAAAGGATAAATTCAGATATGTTTACGATTTTGGTGATGACTGGAGACATGACATTGTTGTTGAGAAGGTGCTTGGCCCAGAAGAAGGTATTAAATATCCAGTATGTATCGGTGGTAAAAGAAACTGTCCGCCTGAAGATGTAGGTGGACCGTGGGGATATGAGGACTTTCTTGAAGCAATCCAGGACCCGCAGCATCCAGAGCATGAATCCATGCTTGAATGGGTTGGGGGTTCTTTTGACCCTGAAGAATTCAGCATAGATGAAGTCAATAATATGTTGAAGATGATAAAGTAAAGATTAAGTGTTTGTATTAACCAAATTAATGAGGAGGACAACATTATGGCAGACAATAGATAAATCAAAATATGGCAGCGCACAACGCTATGCACAGTGGATTGCAGATGAAGTCAAGGCGGATTTATTTGAAAGGTCTAAAATTACACTAAATGACATACTCAAATATGATACAATTGTTTATGGCGGTTCACTGTATGCTGCTGGTATTTTGGGTATCTCACTTATAAAAAAGAACTTCGACAGAATGAAAGATAAAAAAGTGATAGTATTCTCTGTAGGTGCGTCTCCCGCACATCCTGAAGCAATAAACGATATTATAAACAATAATTTTACTGAAGAAATGAAGGAGAAAGTCCATTTCTTCCACTTGCGGGGTGGCTTCAATTATAAAAAGTTAAATCTAATTGATAAGCTTTTAATGTATCTTTTAAAGAAGAAAATTGAGCATAAAAAACCTGATGAACTTACCGACGATGAAAAAGGAATGCTTGCATGCTATAAACATCCTGTTGACTGGACAAATGAAAAATCAATAAAACCTATTGTTGAATTAATAAAAAGTAGAACCAAATGACAGTTATATACAACATAAATAGAAATTATAATAAAAATTGGTATAAGAGAGGGAAGTAAAAATGACAAATAAAAAAATAAATACCTGTTGCTGTTGTGGTGGAAAAGAGACATCTCATAAAATAGAAAATGACAATACATGTCCTGTGTGTAAAACATCAGGAGTCAAAGTAAAAAATATTACAGTCAGACATTTGGTAGTTGATACATTAACAGAATTGGTCGGAGATACAGATTATTATATATGCATGAATGAAGAATGTGACATTGTTTATTATAATCCAGAATTAGGTGTTAAATTTAATAAGCAGCAAGTGAAAGTGCCTATATGGTTTAAAAAAGATGCCAATCCTAAATATGCCTGCTACTGCAGCAAAGTTACTGAGGAGCAGGTTATAAATGCCGTTATAAAAGATGGGGTAAAAACAGTTAAGGATATTATAGAAATCACAGGGGCTATGAAAAACAGCCAATGTGAAAAGAATAACCCCTTAGGGAAGTGCTGCCACAAGATAATTCAGGAGGCTATAGATAAAGGGTTATCCATGAAATGAAATAAATATGATTGTATTTTTATATATTATATAAGATATAAAAAATGGAATGCATGAGAGGTTTGAGTATGATAAAAAGAATGAAAGAAAAAATAAATGAATTAAAGAAGCAGGTTTTTGCTTTATATCTGGCATATAAAAAGAAGGAGACGCCTTTAATTGCAAAGGTCTTTACTGCTATTGTTGTTGCATATGCACTAAGCCCCATAGACCTGATACCTGACTTTATTCCTGTATTAGGATATTTGGACGACTTCATACTGATACCTATGGGTGTTGCAATTGCATTAAAGTTGATACCAGTAGAAATTATGGAAGAATGCAGGAAAGAAGCCGAGACAAAATTGAAAAGTGATATTCCAGAAGCCAAGGCAGCAGGTGTGATTATTGTAATGCTGTGGATATTAATTTTAGGATTTATCGGGTATAGAATACTTAAAATTATTATATAGATAAGATATTATAAATTATTTAAATAGAAAGAAGGGATCAATTTGGATACTCTATGGACATACATTGTTCTTTTCGCAGGCAGTTTTTTGGCTGCTGCAATATCAGGAGCAGCAGGTTTTGGAGGTGCGTTGCTGTTGCTTCCACTCTTATCGAAAACAATTGGTACAACAATGGCTGTGCCGATATTAACAATTGCACAGTTAATTGGCAATTTATCACGGGTTTTCTTTGGTTTTAAACAAATTAAATGGAAACCTGTATATATGTTTATAATAGGTGCAGTACCAATGAGTGTCTTAGGAGCATTTTCTTTTGTAAAAGTGCAGAAAGAAATCATTACAAGAGGAATTGGATTTGCTATTATTGTTTTTGTGGCATTAAAATATTTCAAAGTGCTTAAATTTGAACCTAGCGACAGAACAATGCTGATTGGCGGGGCAGTGACAGGTTTGATTTCAGGTCTTGTCGGCAGCGCAGGACCGATAGGGGCGGCATTGTTTCTTTCATTGAACCTTTCACCTGTATCATACATTGCAAGTGAAGCAGTAACTGCTGTTGCTATGCACATTTCAAAGACAGTTATTTATCAGAGGTATCTTGGTATTGGACTATATGCGCTGGGAATTGGATTATTCATGGGTATTGCTATGATTACAGGCACATGGGCTGGCAAAAAAGTGATTGAAAAAATGCCTAAAGAAAAATTTGTGAAGTTTGTAGGTATTCTTTTAACACTTATTGGATTACAAATGATGATATGGGGTTAAGTAATTCTCCAATTCAATTTATTAGAAGGGGTAGATAAGTTTGCTTTTTAGCAGTGAACAGGTTAACAGGGGCATGAAAATCGTAAATACAGGTATAATTATTTTAATTTTTCTTTTACTTGCAGATATTGCTATAAGTTTAGTATCTAAAGGTATTAAAGGATTAACGGGAAAAACATTTATTAGTGGAATAATTCTATTTAACATATTTTTGTACTGTAAAGGCAACAGGATAGCATTTAAAATAACAATGTTTTTACTTTCAGGAGTTTATATTTTTATCTTTGGTTTACTGCCTGTCTATTTGGTTTTTGGACTGCTGCGCATGCTAAATATTTTGGATGCTTTTGGCGGTGCTTTATATTTGGTTGTCCCAGGCATAATTATTACAGCAGTAAGTATTTTGGTATTTAAAACAGAATTTTATGAGGATGTTCTGGCTTTTAAAACTTACTGGCTGGAAAAGATAAAAAAGTGAACTAGCATATTAAAGAAGAAAAATTAGAGCCAAGGGGTTAAGGAATGATTCTAAAAATACAGTAAAGATGTATCGTGAGGTGGACAAGATTGAGAAAATTTAAAATACCGATATATATGCTTATGATATTTATTTGCATATCAATTGGCTTGTGGATTTGGTCTGATAATGTTTTCTATCTCTTCAATTTCATGTATATAGGCTTTCTTGTGTCTTTCGGTATCTTCTTGCTGATAAAAAAATACAAATATTCAAGACAGGTTGTGCAGTTTGGCGTGGGATTATATATGCTTGCCTATCTTGGGCTTATATGCCGTGAGAATATGCAGATAGAAGGTTTCTGGTACTACTTGTTCATGGGGGTGTTTCAAGCAGCAGTAATACATTATGCTGTAGCCAAAATTATTGGCCCGCTGTTATTTGGAAGAGGATGGTGCGGATATGCCTGTTGGACTGCTGCTGTTCTAGATTTGCTGCCTTATAGAATACCTGAAAATCCTCGGATAAAAAGACTATCATTTATACGGTATGTGATGTTTTTAGCCTCTATTTTATTTATAAGTGCGTTGTTCTTATTAAAAGTCCGTGACATTGAAGTTGTGATGTTTTGGAGTTTTATTGCGGGGAATATCATATACTATACAGTTGGAATAATAATGGCTTTCATACTGAAAGACAACAGGGCTTTTTGTAAATATATCTGTCCTATAACTGTATTTTTAAAACCATCAAGTTATTTTTCTCTTCTAAGGGTAAAATCAGACAGCCAAAAGTGCATTTCTTGCGGAAAATGCAAAAGAGTATGTCCCATGAATGTAGATATTTTAGACAGCAAAAGAAGCAGGGAAAATGGGACAGAGTGCATTTTATGCATGGAATGTGTGAAAAGTTGTCCTAAAAGCGCTGTTTACTTTTAAACACGATAAAAAGGGTGTTAATTAACCAGATTATAGAAGGATTGATTGCGCCGAATCAGGGGTTTTTCCCTGAATATACATCAGGAGAATATAAAAGAGGGAACTGCACTATGATTGTAAGCAGGGGGCTTGGAAACAGCATTATTCCCCAAAGGATTTTCAACCATCCAGAGATTGTTGTTTTGACGCTGTCAAAATAAAAGGAAGTATTTTAAACTTTATACAAAATAGGTATTGACTATCACCTTAGGTGTTAGCCTATGATAATTACGAGGTGATAAGAATGTTAATTAAAGATGTATGTAGAGAATGTAAATTGACGAAGAAAGCAGTTGAGTATTATGAACAGGAGGGACTTATATCTCCAAGGGTAGAGGATAATGGTTATCGG
Organism: Caloramator sp. E03; assembly: GCF_006016075.1. Classification (NCBI taxonomy): domain Bacteria; kingdom Bacillati; phylum Bacillota; class Clostridia; order Eubacteriales; family Clostridiaceae; genus Caloramator; species Caloramator sp. E03. The sequence goes on from NZ_CP040093.1 coordinate 2,401,270, forward strand.
AATTACAGTGATGAAGATATTCCTGTATTAAAAGAAATTGGAGTTTTAAGGAAATTAGGCATTAGTATTTCTGAAATCAAAGGTATTCTTGCAAGTAAAAATAAAGCCGCTGCTCTGGCAAAGTGCAAATATAAAATGGATTTAGAAGTTGAAAAATCAATGGTTAAGAAAAAATGCCTGGAACAGTTAATAAAAGACTATGACATTGAGCAGGCAATTACCTATATTGAAAAAGACATTGAGAAGCAATTTACAATCAAAGAGAAACTGCTGCAAGCATTTCCAGGAGGTTATGGGATGTATCTATGCGTACATTTTGGACAGTTTCTTAATGGGAGAATTGATACTGAGGAAAAAGAAAGGGCATATAATAAAATTGTTGATTATTTGGATAAAATTCAAGAAATAGAATTTCCCAAAGAACTGGAAGAATTTTTGCAGCAGGGTCTTGGACAGATGAAAGAAGCAGATATGCAGAGAATTAATTCATCTATAATAGATTCAGTAAATAATATAGATATGTATATAGAAGAAAATAAAGAAGACATTGAAAAATATTTGGAATACAGAAACTCAGATGAATATAAAAAATCACCAGCCTGTAAAATACAGCAATTATTATTGAAATTTCAGCAAGATAGCGGATATTACGATATATTTATTAAAAATTTAAAAATATTGAGCGACTCATATAGGGAGTATTTTGAAAAACTCCAGGCTGCAAATAAAGCATTTATAGATAAATATCCACAATTTGATAATATTTATTTATAAGGTGTAGTTCTACAATAATAATCTTATGACAAGCAAACTTATCAAAAATTAAAGAATTAATAAAAGTCACGGTAAAATAAGAGTAAAAACCTTATTAAAACCGTGACTTGTTTTTATCTGGAAAGAGTTTGGGAAATAGTATTAAGGCGAGAGGGGCAAGGCTTTAGGGGTATTAGGTTTTGCCATGATTTTTTGTGAATACAACAGTATATATTAATATTAATGGGTTATAAGAATATTTTTGTACAAAATGGAAGTTAGTGTAAAATTATTGTAGGATAATAGGATATATTGCCATAGAATTGAAGAGAAGATATCATCCTGCTAAAATAAATAAATTGGAAAACAAATCTAAAATAGAAAGAATGACATCTTCTATGTACAACAGTATACAACAATTTAATGAATTTGGGGTAAAGAAAATTGAAAAAGAAATAAAAAATTTCATAAGTGAAAGAAAAGATTTTGCTGATTTAGTTTTGGGATTAAGGGAAGAACTTTTTGAATTGGGGAAAAACATACTAACTGAAGTTTTAGAGGATATGGATGAATATATTCGTAATAGTGAACATAGAAAAAAGAGTTGGGAAATAGTAAGGAAAGATAAAACAAGTCTTTTAACCAGCTTTGGAATGATTAGATATAACAGGACGTATTTTAAATCTAAAAAAGATGGCAAAAGGCACTATCTTGTTGATGAGATAGTAGGAATAGGACCACATGATAGGATAAGTTCAGATGTAGTGATAAATGCAATTGAAGAGGCTATTAAAAGTAGTTATAGAAAAGCAGGAGAAAAAGCAGCATACATGTTATTGTCAATAAAAATTCCCCACTTTCGGGAAGATTTTTTCCCCACCTAAAAAGGTAAAAAAATAAACACTTAATATTTATTTATCTTTAGATAAGGATTCCTCTGACATTGCCTTAATAACTGGGAGTGTAAATAAATCTGTGTATTTAGTTGAGGAGCAACTCCTTCAAGACAAGTTTTAGACTAAATCCAAAAAGATATTTTATTTACTTTCACTACTAATTGTTACCATAAATTAGGTTTTTATGCATAATGTTGATTAATTTTGGTTAAAATTTTTATAATGAGTGGGTCTATGTCTATGCATAACAAACTCGCGATTAGAGCATTGTTATAATTTTTGAAGCGAAAGGAGACCTAGGTCGACTGAAGCTTCAAAAATTTTTTGTTTTTTGTAAATTATATTTAGTATTAGCTATATTCTTCCCGGATATATTATCATAAGCTGATTGATTACCATATCCCAGTTTCTATACCTTTGAGTCCACTTCTTATCTATATTTTTAACCGATAGATAAAGCATTTTTTCTAATGACAAATCTGTGGGGAATATAGTTTTTGTCTTAGTTACTTTTCTAAACTGCCTGTGTAGACTTTCTATTATGTTTGTAGTATACATGATTTTTCTTATTTCATCAGGGAATTTAAAGAAAGGTGATATTACATCCCAGTTGTTTTCCCAACTCTTAATTGCATATGGATATTGAGAGCCCCATTTCTGTTCTACTTCCTTAAGTTTTTCTTTAGCTACCTCCTCATTCAATGCGTTATATACATTTTTAAAGTCTTTTGTAAACTCTTTAAGATGTTTGTATGAAACATATTTAAATGAATTTCTCAATTGATGTATTATGCACCTTTGTATTTCTGACTTTGGATAAGCTGCTTGTATAGCTTCTTTCATTCCAGTGAGACCATCAACACAGAAAACCAGAACATCTTCTACACCCCTGCCCTTAAGGTCGTTAAGGACTCCAAGCCAGAATCTTGATGATTCATTTTCTCCTATCCATATACCAAGAACTTCTTTATATCCCTCAATGTTAACCCCAAGAACAACATAAGCTGCACGATTAAGAATACGTCCTTCTTCTCTTACTTTATAGTGTATAGCATCCATAAATATAAAGGAATAAATTTTTTCTAAAGGTCTACTTTGCCATTCCTTAACTTCTGGAATAATACGATCTGTAATTTTACTAACAAGCTCTGGTGATATATCTATGCCATAGAGATCTTTAATTTGATCCTGTATATCTCTTGTGCTCATTCCTCTAGCATAAAGGGATATTATCTTATCTTCAATTCCAGAGATATCTGTTTTATTTTTAGGAACAATTTTAGGCTCAAATTCGCCATTTCTGTCTCTTGGGACATCGATTTCCATTTCACCAAATTCAGTTTTAATTGTTTTTTTAGAAAATCCATTTCTGCTGTTATCGGTTTGCTTATTTTTTACATCATATTTTTCATAGCCTAAAGTTGTATCAAGCTCCGCTTGAAGCATTTCTTCTAAGACATCTTTAAATAATTCTTTAAGGGTAGATTGGATTCCAGCTACACTTGTGATGTTATTTTCTTTAATAAATTCTTTTAGTTGTGCTTTTGATAAAAGTGACATTAAAAATCTCCTCCTTGTCCTTTTCTCTTAATTCTTGCCAAGAAGGAGATACTTAAATCACTTTACACAAAATTTTTTACATACTCTAATAACTCCTTCTCTTTGCTTCATTCTATAGCTCTCACCTTTTATAACTACAAAATGGCAATGATGTACAAACCTATCCAAAATAGCGGTAGCTAAGACAGGATCATAAAAAATTCTTGCCCATTCTTCAAATACTTTATTAGACGTTATAATTATAGAGCCATTCTCATATCTTCTTGAGATTATTTCATAAAAATCATCAACGCTATTTTGATTAAGCTTCTTAAGTCCTAATTCATCTAATATAAGTAAATCAGGTGCTGTATAATATCTTAGCTTTTGATGAAAAGAATTATCTGCCCTTGATATATAAAGCTCTTCTAGCATTTCATTTACGGTAGTAAAAAGTACTTTATACCCTTGGGCAACTGCTTTTAACCCTATAGAAATAGCTAAATGAGTTTTACCTGTTCCTGGCGGACCTATAAAGGCCACATTTTCTTTTTTGCGGACAAATTCACAGGTCGCCAGATTATATATAAACCTTTTATTTATATTAGGTTGATAATTAAAATTATATTCTTCAAGGGTTTTATGTTGTGGAAACTTTGCTTTACTTGTTCTTTTTATATTGCTATTATTTTGTCTATTTAAAACTTCGTCATTTATAAGTAGTTCAAAAAATTCCATATAGGATAAGTTGCTTTTCAATGCTTCTTCATTTCTAACATCAAGAGTCTTTATTATTCCTGAAAGCTTTAAATCCCTAAGACGTATCATCAATGAATCATTCATCTTTTTAACTCTCCTAAGACTGATAATTTATCATATTCTTTTAAATCTCTTGTAAGGCATGTTTCTTTCTCATTTGTATAGCTTTCATTTGATTGTACTGGTAAATTTATTATTCGTTTTTCACATATTCTTTTTACAACTTTATAGCTGTATGCATCATATGATATAGCTCTTAAGCAGGCTGCGTCTATTACTTCATCACTATAATCCTTCCTTAAAGATAATATACCTGCAATAGTTCTATAATCATATTTTTTAAGTTTATCCTGATTTATGAAGTTTTCAAAGAACTTAAGGGCATTATCCCCAACCTCTTTAATTTCTTTTCTTTGTCTTGACAATATATCTTCACTTGATATATTCTTACTAGTAGGATAATGTTCATTATTTGTTGTGTAATGGCCCTTATCACCCTTCCAAAGTGAGTGTAGGGCTATTTCTTTTTCTTTAAAGTAGATTTTAACTAAATCATTTACTATGATGGCCTCAACTTCTTGTCCAATGTATGCATAAGGTACTGAATAATAATTACCGTCATAAGATATGTGGCAGTTTGTATTGACTTTACATTTGACAGAGTGAGATAAGATAAAGTCCTCTGTTGGAAGTGGTAAGAGTTTCTCTTTTTCTATTGAGTTGAAAACTTCAGCGGGAATTTTCTTTGTTGTACCATGCTTTCTTGCATTGGCAATAGTATTAAGCCATAATTTTGAAAAGCTTATCGCTTCATCTATGTTTTTAAAATCTCTTCCTTTAAAGCAATTATTCTTTACATAATCAACACTAGATTCCACTTTTCCCTTATCTGTTGGAGTTCTTACTCTGCAGGGCTGTGCCCAAAATCCATAATGAGCAGCGAAAGCTGCATAATTTTTTTGTACCGTTGGTTCATAAAAGTCTGCTTCTAAAATTCCAGATTTTAAATTGTCTATTTTTACTGTTTCAGGGACCCCTCCAAAATATTTAAAAGCATTTTTATGACATTCTATAAATGTTTTAACTGATTGATTTAGCACAACTTCTATATACATATATCTTGAATAACTTAATGTCATTACAAAAACCCATGCCTTTTTATGCTTGCCATTTACATTTATTGTACCTATGTATCCAAAATCAACCTGTGCTTCTTCCCCTGGAAGAGCATTTAATACCATATAGGCCTTTGGAGGCTGATTTTTTATACTATTAACATATCTTTTTACTGTATCATAGCTGCCTGTAAAATTAAATTCTCTTTGCATGTCTTGAAATATTCGCATCGCTCCAAGATCTTTAGCAACTTGAATATTAATATATTCTTTATATGGATCAAGGATAGAAGGTTTTGTTTTCCTTTCCACTACTCCTTTCTCATCAATTTTATTAAGTACATTTCTTACTGTTTTTCTATCGATTTTAAGAATTGATGCAATTTGAGTTTTGTTATATCCCTTTTTGAAAAGTGTTTTTATTGTTGTATGCATTTCTACCCCCAGCATTTTAATCCCTCCTTTAAAGATATTTTAATCTTCAAAGGAGTATTATTTCCATTCTTGCTGGGGAAAAAATCTTCCCTTTTTCGGGTAATTTTATTTTACCAGTAACAATGTATTACAACAAAAGGCATGAGAGAATAGGGCACCTTTTCTAAGATGGTTAAGTTTTATATTTTATTTTTTAATCTAAATTTCATTTTTTAAATCTGAATTATATTAATTGAATAAAATTATTAATTAATTAGTATAAAAAAAAGAAATTTTTTTGAAATTACAAATGTTAAATTAAAATTAAACTAAATTAAGTATCAATGCTGATAATTGACCTAGATAATCAAAATTTTGGATAAAGGAATTTTGGAAAAAATTCCAATATAAGAGGAGATGGTATAGATATTATATACCATACCTATTGGAAGGTATTGTAAAAGTTAAGGGGAGAAGCATTTGAATTATGTAGTAAAAAATGCGATAAGGTATAACAGAAGGAATCATGTACCATGTAGTGATGGTTAAAAAATTGTTATTCAATCTATTAAAAAAAGAAAGGTGAGGTATGTATGAATAAAATAATTGGTCCTAAACGAGGTGTTTCGCTTTATAGTTATTCAGGTGAATTTGGCATAACAATGGAATTAGAAGATTGTTTTAAGGATTTGTACGATATGGGGGCTTGTGGAATAGAAATTCTAGCAAATTCGCACATTGATAATTATCCAGAATTAAGCGAAGAATTTGTTGAGAAGTGGCAGTATTTGTGCAATAAATATGAAATTGAGCCAGTAGAATATGGTCATTGGTTAGATACAAGGCTTTATCGTGATAGAAATCTTACATTAAAAGAATGTTTGGAAATGTTGGAGCAGGATTTTAAAATTGCTAACAAACTTGGATTTCACATATTGAGGACAAAGCTTGGCGTCATAGATGATTTTTTGAATCCAGTTGAAAATTGGAGGGAAATAATTACAGCAGCTCTTCCTCTTGCAGAAAAATACAATGTGGTTATGTGCCCGGAAATTCATTTACCAACAATTCTATCGGATAAAATGGTAGAAGATTATGTGAATTTTATTATAAAAACTAATACAAAGAATTTTAGGTTAAATATTGATATGAGTGTATTTCAAAATCGTTTTGATTTAACCGAATTACCATATCCAGATGAAAGACATTCGGAGCCTGAAGAACTAATTCCATTGCTTCCTTATGTTAAGTGTATTCATGCAAAATTCAATGCGATGGATGATAATTTTAATGAAATGACCATTCCATATCCACCTGTACTTGAAATTTTAAAGGAGCATAAATGGGACGGCTATTTAATAAGCGAATACGAGGGAGTAAATAAAGACGTCCCAGGCTACACTTCACATGAGTTAAGAAAACATCATGTTATGATGAAACGGATATTGGGATATTAAAGTGGTCTATATACAACAAATAGACTGTGTAAGAAATGGCAATTTTAGTGTATGGGTATACATAAAAGAGCGGGAAAGTACAAGAATTAGAAAAAATCCGTATTAACTTTAAAATAATACTACAGTTATCTCATCTCAAAAGAAAACATAAAGGACAATCGTAAATCTTCTTTATTAAATTTTTATAAGGTGATACAGATTTGTGTCTGTAATAATTATGCGAGGAGGAAGTAAAGATGTTAGAGAAAGAAGTCATTCAATATAGAGGTTTTCATAACATATATGAAAACGGTGTTTGTGTAGGTTTTCAATTATGCATACGATCACCCTATTACCGTGGTGTCTGGTTGTCTCAGATTCGACCTGGTCGTGTAATTGTAGATGGCGAAATATTTCCATGGGATACTATTATCTGGGTTATTAATGGCAGGGAGTATACTACTGATGAACTTTCTAAAAGTGGTCGAGAATTCTGGAGGCTTACTGAACCAGCAGTTCTAAAGGTAAAAAAACCTGGCGGACTAAAGCAAGGTTATCATGACGTTAGTGTACGGTTTGGTTTTAGCTCTTCTTATATGCCTCCATCTATGGATCAATTTAGTGATGATGCTGAATATACTACATTTAACGGGGGGACTTATTCTAGAAAGAATATGATAATTGTTTAAAACAGAGGGGCTCAAAATGATTTGCAGTTAATAGAAAAGCTGTCGCAAAATATATAAATATATAATTGCGAGTTAAGACTTAGTTTGGAATATGTTAACAAACAATTAAAACTAAAAATGAAAGGTGAATTTTATGGATATTCATTTAGGTATTATCGGATATGGAGGAATGGGAAAATGGCATGCTAAAAATGCTGCAAGAGCTGCTGGCGTAAAAGTAGCTGCTGTTTGTGATATTGATGAGGAAAAAATTAAAGAAGGTACAAAAGATGGATTTGTTACCTATTCTTCTGCTGAAGAACTTCTAGCAGATTCAAATGTTAATACTGTTGTGTTGACTGTACCGAATCATTTACATAAAGAAATGTGCTTAAAAGCTGCTGTTGCTAAAAAAAATGTTATTACAGAAAAACCTGCAGCATTAAGTGTGGCTGAACTTGATGAAATGGAATCAATATGCAAAAAAGAGGGGGTATTCCTTACTGTTCATCAAAATAGAAGATGGGATAAAGATATGCTCATTATAAAAAAAATTTATGAGGAAGGGATTTTAGGCAAAATTTTTAGTATTGAATCTAAGTTGCATTCAGCAAATGGGTATATGCACGAATGGCATTTGTATAAAAAGTATGGTGGTGGCATGCTCTACGATTGGGGGCCTCATCTAATCGACCAAATACTTTTTATGATGCCCAATGCGAAAATAAAAAGTTTATACGCAGATATAAAGAATGTATTGCATGAGGAAGTTGATGATTATTTTAAAATATTAATGAAGATGGATAATGGTATAACGGTGCATATAGAGCTTTCAACATATATGTTAAAATATGCTCCACGTTGGGTTGTGGGAGGAGATAAAGGAACAGCCGTGATAAACAGTTTCGCTTGTGATGGTACGATTTACCGTACGGGCAAGCTTCTCGAAAAGCTACCGCCACAAATCACTGAGACAATAGCAGGTCCGACAAGGCAGTTCGCTCCGGTTCCTCCTGGAGGGATCATAGAAGAGCCTTTGCCACAAGTAGAATCAGACTGGGTAGATTTTTATAAAAATGTCAGAGATGTGTTAAACGGTAAAGCAGAGTCTCTTATTAAGATTTCAGAGGTGCGCAGAGTATTAGCAGTTATGGAGGCAGTAAGGCGATCGGCAGAAAGTGGTGAAGCTATCGCCTTTGAATAAAATAAGAATAAGAACGAAATATGATTTGTTATACAGCAAAATAAATTTCATTCCATAATCCCGTAGTAAATGCAGGATAATCCCTGCTTTACTGCGGGGTTTGTTTTTTTGAAGCAAGAAAAATATATTATTTTATTGAATAAAAGAAAATAGAGCAGAAAAATAAGTAACTGCTATTTCTGAATATAGATTAAAGAAGCTTTTTTCAGTTTCCTAAAAGAAATAGATAAAATTAATAGAAACATTATACAAGCAGAGGGACGGTTACTTATTTCATACACAATATCTTCAAAATTAGGGGGCCATCCATAAAATATTATGTTTATTTAATATAATAAGTAACCGTCCCTCCTGTTATAAAAGTGAGGCTTCTAATTACGTTTACCAAGGGACAGTTAATTATTTTTTATATTTAAGATACAATTAGTACAAGCTATTAGATAAGAATACAGTTAATATTTATTTTAATTTTTTAAAAGTCAATTAATAATATATGTTTTTAAAAATGTTTTTTAATATAATATATATTAAAGATATGTAGTAAAAAAGTTGAAAATAATAGAATAGAAAATAGAAGTATAGGTTAGTATAATCTTCATATATATGGCTATAAAATAAACTAACACAAAGGAGGATAATGTAATGAAAACTGCAAAGGAAACTATTTACGAATTCATACAAAAGGAAATATATGGTAAAAGTGAAAATAAAAATGGTCTGGAAACAAAAACTATTGCTGAATCATTAGGCATGCAGCGTTCAAATGTAAGTGCTATATTAAATGAATTAGTAAAAGAAGGGAAACTCATTAAAACATCAACAAGACCAGTTTATTATAAAATACCTGAACAAACTCATAAAAGTACAGAAAAATCATGTTTTACCAGATTAATTGGGCATAATGGTAGTTTAAGAAATGCTATTCAATTAGCAAAAGCTGCAATATTATATTTTCCTTCTAGCTTAAATGTTTTATTATCTTCTAAGCCTGGATGTGGGACAACTTATTTTGCTTCTTTGATGTTTGAATTTGCAAAAGAAATGAATGTTTTGTCTAAAGATGCTCCTTATATAAAAATTGATTGTAGGCATTATTCAAAGAATATTTCCGTATTAAATGATGAAATCTTTGGTATTAATGGAAATTTAAATAATAGCTGTTTTGCAAGAGCGCAGGGAGGAATGCTCTTTATTGATAATGTTGATTTATTAGATGCAAAACAACAAAGCTGTCTATTTGGGTTTTTGGATACAGGAAAGATTTATTCAGAAGATAAATCTAAGTCATTAGATTGTAGTAATTTGTTTTTAGTATTATCCTGTTCACCACAAAGCAACTTACATATTAATCGTATGATTCCTGTTACTATAGAACTGCCTGAATTAAAAGATCGTCCCTTAGAGGAACGATTTGATCTTATTAATCATTTTTTTCTGCTTGAAGCATCAAGTTCAAACCGTTGCATTAAAGTTACTGATGAATCAATTAAAGCATTGCTTTTATCGGATTTTAATCATAATGTTAAAGAATTGCAGCTTAATATTAAAGCTGCATGTGCCAATGCTTATGTAAGGGTAGTTAATGAGCCAGAGCAGGATATTTGTGTATGTATCAATGATTTTAAGGGCCAGATTAGAAGGAGTCTGTTGAAATTAAAAGGCAGTGATAATGAAATAGATGTAATAATAGGAAGCAGGGAAACAATTATTTATGACAAAAATACTGCTAATCAGGGAGATTATTATTCGAATTCTTTAGTAGATATGTATTCTGAAATTAAAAAACAGTATGATGATTTATCAAATCTGGGGATTAATGATAGGGGAATTAAAAATGTTATAAATAATCATATTCGTAATTTATTGAAAAGATATAGTTATTATAACTGGATTAATAACTCAAATAATTTGGAGCAGCTTTCAAAAATTGTAGATCCAAAGATAATAGATATTGTTACTAATTTTTTAAATGCTTGCAAAAAAGAACTTGGAACAAATTTAAGGCCAAATGTATTTTATGGTCTTTGTTTACATATTAATTCATTGTTAACTTTAAATTTTAGCCAGCCACGAATTGATAATGATCAAATTGTTAAAATTGTTCAGAACTACCCACAAGAGTATGCAGCCAGTGTACAATTTGCTGCAATTTTAAAAGAAAAGATGAATTTGGACTTACCTATTCATGAGATTGTTTTGATTGCTATGTTTTTAATTGAAAGCGATGAGAATAATGACGATGGACACCCTGTTTTGCTTTACATTATGCATGGCAGTGGAACTGCTTCTTCTTTAAAAGATGTTACTAATAGTTTAACCCAATGCAATAATGCATATAGCTATGATTTAGCTTTAAATATTGGAACAAAACAAGCTATGGAAGAGATTAAGGCTCTGATTAAAAAAATAGATACTGGAAAAGGAGTTATAGTTATATATGATATGGGCTCCATTAAGACAATGCTTGAAACAATATCAGAAGAAATAGATGTAAAAATAAGATATATTAATATTCCTATCACATTAATAGGAATTAATATTGCAAGAAAATGCTTAATGGAAAGTGATATTGATTATATCTACCACATAGCTAATTTAGAAATGAACAACTTGCAGAAAAATGAAAAGAAGCATAACAGTATTATTATTACTCTGTGTCATACAGGAGAAGGAGGTGCAATGCAATTAAAGCTCTATATAGATAATTATTCAAAACTTGGAATGAAGACAATAGCTCTTGCAATATCCAATCGCGATGAACTTTTAAGAGAAGTTTTAGAACTAAAAAAAACATATCATATTCACAGCTTTGTTGGAACCTATGATCCCAAGCTGTTTGGTATTCCATTTATTCCTATACAAAAGATTTTTGAAAGCCCTAAAGAAGATTTAGATCGTGTTTTAATGTTTGAACCACTTAGTTCATCATCTATTAACTATAATGATATATATCAGTATTTAGAAGAACAATTTAAGTATACTTCAATATCTAAGCTTAAAGCTGTATTACCGGAAATTATTGATAAATTTAGTATGCTCTACTCATTAACTGAAGAACAAAGAGTTGGATTATTTATGCATTTAGCTTGTTTAGTAGAAAGATTATTAGAAGGTAAGGCAGTTACTAATAATGCTGATAAAAATAAAATAATTTCAATATTTGAAGAGGATTATAATGCCATTGTTAGAATTTTAAAAACCTTGGAAAAGACATTTAAGATAATAATAAATGATGATGAAATTGCTAATATTATAATGATTATTAAAAAGATATAAAAAAATATAAAGATATACCTTGTTAAATAAATGGGTATATCTTTTTTTATAGAGTTATATCTCTTATATAAAATCTAAAAAATTATACTTATATATAGTGCAACTATACACTATATAAAAAATTAAATAAAAATTTATACACTAAGTTTTAATACTGTTGGTGTTTATAAAAAAAGAGTGTTTCTTTTAATATATACTAAATATACACTATATAAAAAGTGTTTTTTTATTTACTTTTGGGCATTTTGACAGAAGTAAGCTTTATACACTAAAATAAAGTTAATCCCAAAAGAATTAAACAGTATAAAAAAGGAGGAATATTATATGCACGATACAAACGATATGATATCAATGACGATTATTGCAAATTCGGGAGATGCACGTTCTTATGCCTTTCAAGCATTACAAGAAGCTAAATTAGGAAATTTTGAAGCAGCAGAGCAGCTTTTGGCTAAATCTAAAGAATCAGAAAATATAGCTCATAAAGCACAAACGGAGCTATTATTTAAAGAAGCTAATGGTGATAAGCAGGATGTTAATGTATTACTTGTTCATGCACAGGATCATTTGATGACAAGTATGCTTGCAGCTGAACTTATTAAAGAAATTATTTTATTATATAAAAATAAATAAAATAAGGGGGAAAATGGTATGAAAATCTTATTAGTATGTGCTGGAGGAATGTCAACAAGTATCCTCATGAAAAAAATGGAAAGCTATTGGAAGGAGGCAGGAGAAGAACTTGAGATTAAAGCAGTAGGATTAGGAGAGTATCAAGATGTATATCAAAATTATGATATTGTTCTGGTAGGCCCTCAAGTATCATATCGATTAAATGAAATAAAGGAAAATACAGGATTACCCTGTGCTGCAATACAATCCTTTGATTATGCTGTTGCAAATTGTCCTAATATTATGAAATTAGCAAAAAAATTATTTGAAGAAAAAAATAAGTAAGGAGAGTGAGTGAAATGGAAAAAGTATTTGAAAGCAAGTTTATGATAAAGCTTCAGGATTTTGGACAGGCCCTTGGAAGAAATAAATTCTTATCTGCCTTGCAAGCAAGTATGATGTCTTTAATGGGTATTATAATGGTTGGTGCTTTATCACAAATTATATGCTCATTAGGCAGTGAAACTATGCTTAACCTATTTAGTTCAAAGAGTAAGCTTTATTCAACGCTTTATCTACCATATCAATTTACAATGAATATGTTATCCTTATGGATTGTTGCATTACTTGCATTCAATTATGCAAAGAACTTAAAAATGAAATCTCCAATTATGAATGCCATCGATGCATTGGTGTGTTTCTTGTTAGTTTCTGGTACTCTAATTACAACTAAAGAAGGACTAGTAGGTATCGATATGACTTATCTTGGAGCCCAGGGCATGTTTATTGGGTTTCTTGTAGCATTTATTTCTGTGCACATTGAAAAATTCTGTGCTGATAAGAATATTCGTATAAAAATGCCAGAGGTTGTTCCACCATTTTTACAAGATGGTTTTTCATCAATTTTACCGTTATTATTTAGTATAGTTTTTTTCCTTGTTATTTCCTCAATTGTATCAATAGCTACAGGTGGGGCTTATAATATATGCTCAGGATTTATGAAAATATTAGGAGTTCCATTATATGCATTAACATCAGTTCCAGGTATGTTTATTCTTTGTACATTTGGTGCAATATTATGGTGTTTTGGTATTCATGGTACTATGATTTTGATTCCAATTATTATGCCTATAGCTATACAGGCTGCAGTTACAAACGGGGCATTACACCAAGCAGGAAAGCCACTTGTTTTCTATCCAGTTGCATTATTTGGAGCAATGGCTGTTTGTGGTGGTACAGGTAATACTTTAGCTCTTGCACTATTTGGATTGCGTTCTAAATCTAAACAGATTAATGCTGTTGCAAAAATTTCTGCTGTTCCTGGATGGTTTGGAATTAATGAGCCACTTACATTTGGTATGCCAATTATGTACAATCCTATTCTTTGTATCCCTTATGTTTTAAATATTCCAATTGTCATGTTATGTACATATATAGGATATAAAATAGGATTTTTACAACCTGCATGGATTCCTATTTCAACATTGCTTCCAATGGGCTTTGGTCAATATCTATCTACATTAAGATGGCAAAATGCTATTTGGGATTATTTAATGTTAATACCTACTGCACTTGTCTGGTATCCATTTTTCAAGATTTATGAAAAACAATTAATTGCAAAAGAAGCTGCTTTGGAAGAAGGAGAAAAGAAATTAGAAAGAGAATATAAAATAAATGAAAGTATTTAGAATGGAGGTTAAATAGATGAAAGGTTTTCCTAAAGATTTTCTATGGGGTGGTGCAACGGCTGCTAATCAGTATGAGGGAGCATGGAATGAAGGAGGAAAAGGTATTACAACAGCAGATGTTATAACATCTGGCTCCCATACAGTTCCACGTAGGGTGACTTATAAAAATATAAAAACTGGAGAAACAGGTTCAATGCCTATTTTTGGAACAGGATATAAATTCCCAAAGGACTGTATTCCTGCAGTCATTGATGGTGAATACTATCCAAGCCATGTTGCAACAGATTTTTATCATCGTTATAAAGAAGATATTGCATACATGGGAGAAATGGGATTTAAGACATTCCGCTTAAGTATGAACTGGGCAAGAATATTTCCAAACGGTGATGATGCAGTGCCTAATGAAGAAGGATTAAAGTTTTACGATAAAGTGTTTGATGAATGTGCAAAATATGGAATAGAGCCTTTAGTAACATTATCCCATTATGAAACACCTCTTAATTTAACAATTAAATATGGAGGCTGGTCAAACAGAAAGTGCATAGATTTTTTTGAAAATTACGCAAAAACGGTTTTTAAATATTACGAAGGAAAAGTAAAATATTGGTTAACATTTAATGAAATTAACTGTATGGAATTTGCTCCATTTATTGCAGGAGGCTTAATGGATCCATCGCCTCAAAATAGAGCTCAGGCATCTCACAATCAGTTTGTTGCAAGTGCTAAAGCAGTAAGAGCGGCTCGTGAAATCAATAGTGAAATAAAAGTAGGACAAATGCTTGCATTTATGCCAATTTATCCATATACTTGCGACCCTTATGATCAATTGCTGGCTATGGAAATAAATCAAAATAATATGTTTTATGCTGATGTTCAAACAGGTGGGTATTATCCAGCATATAGATTAAAAAAATATGAAAGAGAAGGTATTGTACTTGATACGGAAAGAGAAGATTTTGATCTTATTAAAAAGTATACTGCTGATTTCTTAAGTTTTTCATGCTATGGCTCTATTACAGTTACAACACATGATGATGTTGATAAGAGCAGTGGAAATCTAATGATGGGAATTAAAAATCCATATTTAGAAACAAATGCCTGGGGATGGGCAACTGATCCGGCATGCTTAAGAATTGCATTAAATACTCTGTATGATAGATATCGTAAGCCATTATGGATTGTAGAAAATGGAATTGGCTGGGACGACAAAAAGGAAGAAGATGGGAAAATACATGATACTTATCGTATTGATTATTTACGTAAAAATATTAAATCAATGAAAGATGCAGTTACAATTGATGGTGTTGATTTAATGGGATACACAATGTGGGGTTGTATTGATTTAGTTTCTGCAGGAACAGGAGAGATGAAGAAAAGATACGGTTTTGTTTATGTAGATAGAGATGACAAAGGAAATGGAACATTAGAAAGAACAAGAAAGGATAGCTTTTATTGGTACAAAAAAGTAATTGAAACTAATGGAGAAGATTTAGATTAATTATAAAAAATTTATTAGCGTCAATAGTAATAAAACTATTGACGCTATGGTTTTGTTTTATGAATACCACGGGCTATGCCCGTGGTTCTAAAAAGCTTATAGCTATGGGTAGAAAAAATTTTCCTCCTTTGATAGAATAAATGATAACGGTCTGCCAACCGAAATCAAATCAAAGGAGGAAAACAATATGGATAATGAAAGTTTATCACATACCAAATGGAATTGTAAATATCATATTGTATTTGCACCAAAATATAGACGCAAATAATATATGGGAAAATAAAAGAAGACATAGGCAAGATATTAAGAAAATTATGTGAATATAAAGGAGTAGAAATAATAGAAGCAAACGCATGTAAGGATCATATACATATGCTTGTAAGTATACCACCTAAATTAAGCGTAGCACAGTTTATGGGATATTTAAAAGGGAAAAGTTCATTGATGATATTTGATAGACATGCAAATTTAAAATATAAGTATGGGAATAGACAGTTTTGGTGTAAAGGATATTATGTAGATACAGTAGGCAGAAATAAAAAAGTGATAGAAGAGTATATAAAGAATCAATTACAGGAAGACATAGCGTATGATCAAATAAGTTTGAAAGAATATATAGACCCGTTTACGGGTGAGCCGGTGAACAAAGGCAAAAAATAAGCCCCTTTAGGGGCAGCCTGAAAAAAATATGCGGTTGGCAGACAATTCAGCGTGTCTTTAGACACAGCCAGTAATATGCCCTTATAGGGCTAATGCAAACCACCCGTTTTACGGGTGGTCATGATTATTAATGAAACACTTTTGTATAGAGTGGCTTTATGTCAATAAAATTGTTAAATCATAATTCAGAATTTTTAGCTAAATTTTTAATTAGGTAATGATTTTATATTTTGACAAAAAAATAATAATGGAGGAATAAAAATGGCTTTAATTCAAGTTAATTTTTTATCTAAAACATTAATGAGGACTGTTCCCATAAATGTAATATTACCAGTAGATAAGTTATTATTTCCAGGTATGCCAGAGAGAGATGACAAGCCATATAAGACATTATATTTGTTACATGGCATATTTGGAAATTATACTGATTGGGTATCTGGTACAAATATTCAAAGATGGGCACAAGAGAATGACCTTGCTGTTGTAATGCCTTCTGGTGATAATATGTTTTATGTAGATAACCCTAAGATTAGTAGTTACTATGGGGAATTTATAGGAAAGGAATTAGTTGAAATTACAAGAAAGATGTTTCCTCTTTCTAAAAGGAGGGAAGATACTTATATAGCAGGCTTATCAATGGGGGGATATGGTGCTATTAGAAATGGTTTGAAATATCATGATACATTTGGATATATTGCAGGATTATCTTCAGCTTTAATTATTGATGACATTGAAAAAAGAACAGATGATGTTCAATTCTTTTTTGAAAGCCGTTCTTTTGCTGAAGGATGTTTTGGAGATCTTACTAAGGTTAAAAATAGTGATATGAATCCAAAATGGCTTATAAAAAAGCTGGTTGAAGAAAAAGTGGATATTCCTAAAATTTATATGGCCTGTGGAAAAGATGATTTTTTATTTAAAGCAAACCAAGAATTTAAAGATTACTTAGATGAACTTGGTGTTGAGGTTACCTTTGAAGTAGGACCTGGAGGACATGAATGGGATTTTTGGAACAGGTATATTTATAAGGTTTTGCAATGGCTGCCTTTGGAAAAGAATAGTGTTGGTATTGATAGTGGTAATATAGGTATTTAATTTAATAATTTGTTTGAAGAGCAAAGTATAGATTTTTAAAATAAAAAGTAGTGAAGAAAAGCTATTATAAACATTAGCTAGGGAGGCATTTATGAAACTTTTAGTTATAGATGTAGGTGGTACAGCTATTAAATATGCCCTTATGAATGACAGTGCAGAATTTATTGAAAAAGGTACAGTGGCAACACCAAAAGATACAATAGAGCATTTTGTTGAAGTAATTGGTACGATTTATGATAAATACAAAGGGCAAATTGATGGTATTGCTATGAGTATGCCAGGACGTATTGACTCTGATAGGGGATATTTATACACAGGAGGAGCTTTAAGATATAATGATGATAAAGATATTGTTTCAATTCTCAAAAATCGTTGTCCTGTAAATATAACGGTTGAGAACGATGGAAAATGTGCAGCACTGGCAGAAGTTTGGAAAGGCAATCTTATGGATTGCGATGATGCAGTTGTAGTTATTTTAGGTACAGGGGTTGGTGGAGGTGTTATTAAAGACAAGAAACTTCACAAAGGCAAACATTTTATTGCAGGTGAGTTTAGTTTTGTTATTACTGATAATAATCTGCAGGAAGGAAGTTTTTCTAATTGGTGGGGAACGCAGTCTAGTGCTTCAGCACTATGTATGCAAGTAGCCAAAGCAAAAAAAATGAAACCTGAGGATGTAGATGGGTATAAGGTATTTGAGTATGCCAATAGCGGTGATGAAGAAGTACTTAATATACTTGATGATTATTGTTATAAGCTAGCTATCCAGTTATATAACTTACAGTATATCTATGATCCTGAGAAAATAGCGATTGGTGGTGGTATAAGCAAACAGGACATTTTACTTGAATATATTCAAAAAAATATTGACAAGCTTGCTAAGACTTTACCTTTTGTTATGGTAAAACCAAAGGTAGTTAGATGTAAATTTAATAATGATTCAAACTTAATTGGAGCATTGTATGTATATATTACAAAATATATGGATGGAGAAAACTTTTTCACACTAACCGTACCACATTAACTTTAATTAATCAAAATGGTGTTAATATAATTTTGTAGCTGTGTCTTCTATGATTTCTTTGAGATATTATACCTACAAAATTATACTAACACCAAATTGATTTATATATTTCAGTCTTATCTATTAAGAGCTAATTACATTATTTTTACAATAATACATATTTCTATAACTTTTTGGAGTAACGCCATAGTATTTTTTGAAAACCCTTGTAAAATGATCTGGACTGTCATAACCGTTTTGTTCAGCAATTTGTTCTATTGACATATTAGTATTAGTCAATAATTTCTTTGAATTTTCCATCTTTAATTTAGTTATTATTGTTGTAAAGTTCATATTTGTATTTGTTTTAATTAATTTGCTTATATAAGCTTCACTATAATGAAAGTAATTTGCAAGTGAACGAAGTGTAAGTGTTTGAAAGTTTTGCTGAATATATTGCAATATTGAAATAAAATCTATTTTTTCCTTCTCATTGCTATCAAACCTATAAAAACATATCGTATCACTATATTTACGAAGTATATTAGAAAATAAAATATTTACAAAATTTATGCAACATGTATTTGAAAAAGAATCCATGATATAGCTTTCCATACTAATATTTTTTAATAGCATTTTTATTTCACTTTGATTATCAGTATTGAAAAGTAAATAATTACCTTTTCTGTTTTTCCCATAGAATATATTTCTAAAGAATATAGATAAAAGATTTTTTTGAGTAAGCAGATTAAAAAAAGTATGTTCAAATGTACTTTGTCTTATTAGAATACTTACAACTAAGCTGTTTTCGCAAGGAAGAACATCATGAATTGAGTGAGGTGCAATAATGCACATTTCTCCTTCTTTTAAAATTCTTTGTTCTCTTTCAAATATCTGAATACATTGTCCATAGAAAACATAATTAATTTCGAAAAAGTCATGAGAATGGAAAAGGTTTTTAATATAATTTATATGTTTAATAAAAAACACATCGCGATTACCAGGGATTATCATATTTTCATTAATTTGTCCATTATCAGGAGTGAGCATTCCGTATGTAATTTCAACTGGCAACTTATGTATCAAATCATTAAATTCTTCATCAGATAGATTTCCCCAAAAAGTATTAAAAGATAATTTTGGTTTTATAAATGTATGCTTATTAGAAGAATATAAAAGCCTAACTGCCTCATTAAAAGAAATATTTTGTTTATATTTTATATATCTATCTTTAATTGTTTCTTGAACTTGTCCTAATGTTACATATCCATGTATATTATAATCCATATATTTCACCTTATTATGATTAATATTTATATTATTAATTTTAAATTATGAGAATTATTAATTCAATTATGAGGACAAAAAAAGTCGGATTTATTTAAATTTTGAGACAAGTAATTTTAAAATCAAATTATTATACTTAAAGGGGAGGGATAAATATGATAGATATATTTAATTATAAAACAGTAAAATTTCCAGATAACTTTTTATGGGGTGCAAGTACAGCAGGTCAACAGATTGAAGGAAATAATAATTCTTTTTATGATAGTGAAGAATTCTTACCTAAATCAGCATTTGGTGAACTATCTTACGAATATGCAGGACTTGCTTGTAACAGTTATGAAATGTTCGAAAAAGATATAGAGCTTTTGAAAAAAATGAATTTAAAAATATACCGTATGTCTATTGAATGGAGCAGAATTGAGCCAGAAGAAGGAATTTTTAATGAAGAAGCTGTAAAACACTATCAAAGAATATTTAATCTGTTGAAAGAAAATAATATAAAGCTGTGTCTTACATTGCATCATTTTTCACATCCAGTATGGTTTCATAAAAAGGGATTCTTTAATACCCTTGAAAATATGAAATATTGGGAAAGATATCTTAAATTTATTGTTCCTAAAATAAAAGAATATGTAGATTACTGGATTATTTTAAATGAACTTAATTTGCCTTATGTATATACAGTTGAACAACGTGTAAATATGCTGCATTATCATGCAAGAGGATATCACATAATAAAGCATTATTCTGATAAACCTGCAAGTTCAGCTCATTCATACTCAGAAAAATACCCTTTAAGAGGAAAACATGATAAAATAGACAATTTAATGAGTGAACTTTATGATTACCAAGAAAATGAGTTTTTCTTTAATGCAATAAGAACAGGAGAGATCTGTATGCCATTTATGGATGGCCAATATGTAAGTGAATTAAAAGATAGCTGTGATTATTGGGCTCTTAATACATATATAAGGCAAATCATAGATGGGCATAGAAAAAATCCTTATGCAGATTTTTATAATGCAACCCATTTGAATAATTTAGATGTTCCTTTTTATACTGAGGAGATTTTTCCAGAAATTATTATAAACATGTTATTAAGATGTAAAGATAAGCCGTGTTTAATTACAGAAAATGGTATAGCAACTATTGATGATAGGATTAGAATTGTTTATATTTCTGCAATACTACAAAGTTTAAAGGAAGCAATAGATTTAGGTGTAAATGTATTTGGATATATGCATTGGTCTTTAATAGATAATTGGGAATGGGGAAGTTTTAAGCCAACCTTTGGGCTTGCTAAAGTAGATAGAAAAACCTTTGAAAGGGAAATTAAAAAGAGTGGACATTTCTATGGAGAAATAGCAAAAAATAATCTTTTTTCACAAGAGATACTTCAAAAATATTTAAATGAAATTCCTTCTGTAATAAACAGATAATTTTTTAAAATTAATGCCTCAAAAATTTTAATTATAAATAAAAATTTTAAAAATGAGGGGGAATACTTTATGAATGAACAAAAAAAAGAATCAAACACGAGGTTTGGCATCGCCTGGGCACTTGCTAACGGAGGAGGCTATATGTTAATACAAGCAACAGTAGCAAGTTACATCGCAGTTTTTATGACAGATTATATTGGTATTGCAGCTGGGGTAGCTTCAGTTATTATGGGTTTAGCTTCATTGTGGGATGCAATAAATGATCCTATTATGGGAGTTATTGCCGACAGGACAAAGTCAAGATGGGGAAGATACAGACCTTACTTTTTGTTTGCCCCAATATTTTTTGTAATTGTAAGCGTTTTGCTCTTTTTAAATCCTAAAGGATTATCTGAGAGTGGTAAAATAGCTTGGACTTCTATTTTTTATGTTGGTTTTGGAATGTTAAATACAGTTTGTACAATGCCTACAATGGCAATCGTTCCAGCACATGTAAAGGAGTTTGATGAAAGAAATAAAATATTTACATGGGGTGCTATTGCAACTGCATTTTCTTTTACAATTGCTTCATCATACTCAATTAATATTTCAAAATTTTTTGGAAGCTGGGTTCCAATGATATTAATTTATGGTATATTAATGATTATAAGTTATTTATGGCTATTTAAGGTATCAAAGGAAAGATATTTAATTGATATTGATGCTGAAAAAAGACCTATATCAAAGGATATAAAAATAATATTTAAACATAAAGAAATCTATCCTGTTATAATTATTTGGATGCTTTGTTCTCTTGGTTTTGGTTTAATGTTTGCTACATCAGTATATTATGTAATGTATTATTTAGCAAGACCTGATTTAATATCAAAATATATGCTTGTTCTATCAATAGGTGCTTTTATATCTATGTCAGTAATTATGCCTTTAGCAATAAAAATATTTAAATGTGGGCATAAAGCATTATTGTGGTCCCAACTTTTAACAGCAATTTGTTATATTATACTTTTCTTCTTTGGCAAGAATAATTTTACTTTCCTTTGTGTTGTATCTTTTATTGCTACATCGCTTTCAGCTATGGAAAACTCACTTATTAATTTGTTATTAGCAGATAGCATAGACTTTATTCAATTAAAAGATGGAGTTTCATTAAATGCAACTCTTTCTTCTATAAAAGGTTTTGCTTTTAAATGTGGGACAACCTTACAATCATCAGGTATTTTAGCTGTATTAGCAATTACAGGATATGTTGCTGGAGCAATAGGTCATCAGCCTGAATCAGCAATGCTTGGTATTAATTCATTAAGATTTTTAATTCCTGCTATGATTTCTTTAATTGTAGTTATTCTTTGCATTTTCTATCCTTTACAAAAGCACTATGCTGAATTTGAAAAAATGAAAGAAAAAATGGTGGCTATGTAATTAAATGATTTTATAAAGTAATTTTAAAAATCTTAAATTCTTTGTATTTATATTTTTTAATTACCGTTTTTATCTTTACTAAAACGATAAATATTAGAGCTATGAGCCATTAATAATTTTATCTCTCCTTTGGAGTGATAAAAAAATTCCAGGGAGAGATGAAATTTAAATATCTATATAAATAAGACTCATTAAAGAAAAAGGAGATGTGTTTATGAATTTAGAGGTAATTAATTTAAGAGAAGACAGACCTGTCACCCTTACCTCATATATTATTGATAAATCGTCTGAGATTGAATGGGAAAAAAGACCAGCAGTTGTTATCTGCCCAGGTGGTGGGTTTCAAATGACATCTGATAGAGAAGCTGAGCCTATTGCTGTATCTTTTCTTGGGAAAGGCTATAATGCTTTTGTTTTAAGATATACAACTGGCAGTATGGGAGTTAAAAAAATCTATCCTGAAATATTATACGATTTAGCAAATGCAATTATTATGATAAAAAATAATGCAGAAAAATGGAATGTTGATACTGAAAGAATTGCTATAATAGGTTTTTCAGCAGGTGGAACACTTGCTGCAATGTATAGCGTTCATTGGCATAGAGAGTGGCTCTTAAGTTCACTCAATGTCAATTCTGATATTTTAAAGGTAGCAGCAGTTATTTTAGGATACCCTACAACAGATTTTGAGTTAATGTTAAAAATAATAGAAGAAGAAGGGGACAAAAGTTTAGGATTTTTTGATTTAACACCAAAAGATATTTTTTATAATAAGTGTTCGCTATTAACAGGAAATGATAACTTTACTAATGAACAACTTAAGATATTAAGTCCAATAAATTATATTGATGATAAAACAGTCCCAACATTTTTATGGCATACAGCTAATGATGATCTTATTGATGTTGAAAATTCTCTTAAATATGCTTGTAAACTTGCAAGTAATAATATACCCTTTGAATTGCACATCTTTGAAGATGGTATCCATGGTTTGTCACTGGCAAATAAAGTTACAGCAGCTGCACTATACGATGATAAGAGGAATAATTTACATATAAATCCTTCTGTAGAAAAATGGACTGAACTTATGTACACATGGCTCAAAAAATATTTAGAAGATTAAAGCATGAAATAAATATTATTTAGATAAGAAATTAGAGGTTGGAAAATGTTTGTTATAGCAAAATGTTTTACTAACAATAAAGTAGGTAAAGTATATATAGATTGCAATGAAATATCATTTGGATGGCAATTAGAATCAGATAAAAACAATGTATATCAAAAATCATATAGAATAATTTTATATGATGAATTAAAAGATGTCATATATGATACTAAAAAGGTTGATAGCAGTCAACAAATAAATATATATTATAACGATATAAAATTAGAAAGTAAAAAAGAATATTATTGGAAGGTAATTGTGTGGAACAATTATGATGATATTGCAGAAAGCAGCCTTATAAATTTCGAAACAGGATTTTTAAAATCTCAATGTTGGGAAGCAAAGTGGATTGAGGCAAATATTCCCATTAAGTCGACAAAAGAAGGATTTAATATTAGTGAAATATTTTCTTACCACCCTAACATTAATGAACTAGAAGATATAAAATTGGATCCACCAATTACCTTTTACAAGGATTTTTTTATAAAAAATAAAGAAATAAAAAAGGCAAGGATTTACATTACTGCCCATGGCATTTATGAAGCTAAAATCAATGGCATAAAAGTTAGTGATGAATATTTTAATCCAGGCTTTACGACATATTCAAAGCTACTTTATTATCAGATTTACGATATTTATAATTTACTCAAAAATGGGAAAAATGATATTTCAATTACTGTTGCAGATGGATGGTATAAAGGAAGAATAGGTCTTGCTGCTATAGGACATCAGTTTGGAGATAATATTGCTTTATTGGCCCAAATTGAAATTGAGTATATTGATGGAGAAAAACAAATTATTGGAACAGATAAATCATTTAAAGCATTTTCAGAGGAAATAGAGTATTCTGATTTATTTATTGGGGAAAAACATAATTATAATAAACCAATTACATATTATGAAGTAATAGAGAAAGATTATGGATATAACAATATAAGATTAGATATTGCAGAAAAAGTAAGATGTATAGAAAAAATAAAACCTGAAAGAATAGTTAAAAGCCCCAAAGGTGAAATTATAATCGATTTTGGAAAAAATATTGCTGGTATTGTTGAAGTTAAAGTAAAAGGGAAAAATGGAGATGTTGTAAAATTACAGCATGCTGAAGAACTTGATAATGAAGGTAATTTTTTCTTTAATGTAATGGGCCAAAATAAGTATCAAACAGATATTTATATTTTAAAAGGTGAGGAAGAGGAAATTTTAGCACCTAAATTTACATATCATGGCTTTAGATATGTAAAAGTAATTAGCTATCCTGGAGAAATAAATAAAGCTAATTTTACAGCATACATATTATCTACTGATTTAGAAAGAACAGGAAAAGTCGCAACTTCCAATGAAAAAATAAATAAACTTTTACAAAACATATATAACTCTCAACAAAGCAATTTTATATCAATACCAACAGATTGTCCACAAAGAGAAAAGGCAGGATGGACTGGAGATGCTCAAATTTTCATTGAAACAGCTATTTTTAATATGAAAGTAGATAATTTCATGAAAAGATGGCTATATAATATGAAACTTGACCAATATAAAAATGGACAAGTACCATCAGTTATCCCATGGATAGAATCAGATGAAAAACTTTCAAATGGTTTTGGGAATATATCTTCTGCTGGTTGGTCAGATGCTTGTATAATAATACCATGGTATTTATATTTGCATTATGAAGATATGGATTTTCTTAAAGATAATTACGACATGATGAAAAAATGGTTAAAATACGTAGAAGAAAGATGTGCTTCAAATGTTACTGAATCCTCAAAGGATTATGAAAGGTATCTTTGGGATATGGATTTCCATTATGGTGATTGATATATACCAAGCATAGTTGATGAAAATGGAAAAACAGATCCTATGAAATCAGCTAACTTGACTTCAAAACAAGTTGCAACAATGTATTTTGCTTATTCCTCTGAATTATTATCTAAAATTGCAAATGTTCTTAAAAGAAAAGAGGATGAAGAATACTATCTTGATTTATCAAATAAAATAAAGGATGCTTTTGTTAAAAAGTTTGTTGATAATGAAGGTAAAATATTAAATGATTTACAGGGTTTATATGCGTTAGCAGCTTATTTTAAAATAGGAAATGAAAAATTAAATGCAATATTTATAAATAGGTTAACTAAAAAAATTATTGAAAATGGTTATAGATTGGATACTGGTTTTTTATCAACACCTATTTTATTAGATGTATTGTTTAAGTATGGAAAAAAAGATTTGGCTTATAAACTATTGTTGCAAGAAGAATGCCCTTCCTGGCTATATATGGTTAATAAAGGTGCAACGACTATTTGGGAATCGTGGAATGCAATTAATCCTGATAATACAAGGAATATAATATCGTATAACCATTATGCCTTAGGAAGTGTTCAAAGTTTTATTGTTAAAAGGATTATAGGATTTAATAAATTACCACCTAATGATTTAAGTGGAGCTAACTTTATTATTGAACCAGATTTTGAAGCACCATTTGAGCATTTTACGTTATCTTATATGAGCCAATATGGAGAATTGTATATTGACTGGAAGAGATTAAACTCAAAAATAAAACTTAAAATACCTGTTGGAGTAAGAGCAATATTAAGATTGTATAATAAAGAACTTATTTTAGGCTCAGGGGAATATGAATTTTAATATTGTAATTGTGTGGTATAGCTAAGAATAAAGGCATAATGATGAAAGAGGTGTTATAAATGGCTTTATTTATTAAAGAAGTTAGATGTGAATATTTAATAAATCCAATAGGTATATCAACATTAAAGCCAAGGTTTTCGTGGATTATAGACTCAGATAGAAATGGAACAAAACAGACAGCATATCAAATTGTATTTTCAAAGGATGAAACTTTTTCAAGTATTTTTTATGATACTGGGAAAATTAATTCATATAATTCAGTTCATGTAGAATATAATGGTCCTAAGCTTTGTGAACAGCAAAGATATTATTATAGGATAAGAATTTGGGACAACTATGGTAATATATCTGATTATTCTGATATAAATTTCTTTGAAGTTGGTATTATTGATAATAATAGATGGATTGCAGACTGGATAGCAGTAGAGGATAAAGACAATAACCCAATGTGTCCATATTTTAGAAAAGAATTTACTTTGCAAAAAGATATTAAAAAGGCAGTGATATATGTAAGTGCATTAGGCCTTTATGAACTATTTTTAAATGGTAAAAGGGTTGGGGATTATTACTTTACTCCAGGTTGGACATCATATAAGAAAAGAATTCAGTATCAAACTTATGATGTTACAAGTTTAATAAAAGAAGGAAAAAATGTATTAGGCTCAATTCTTGGGAATGGATGGTTTAAAGGATATCTTACTTGGGAAGAAAAGAACAACATATATGGAGATAAGTTAGCACTAATACTTCAGCTTCATATATATTATCAAGATGGGAGCATTGATATTTTAAAGACTGATAATAGTTGGAAATACAACCATGGGCCAATTATATCCTCCGAATTATATCATGGAGAGGTCTATGATGCTAATTTTGAGCTTGTAGATTGGAATATAGAAAACTATGATGATACTAACTGGAAAAATGCAGTTGTATTAAATCATTCAAAGAGTATTTTAGTGGGACAAGAAAATATACCAGCTAAAAAAATGCAGGAGATAAAGCCAATAAAACTAATAATTACTCCTAAAAATGAGAGGGTGATTGACTTTGGGCAAAACATGGTTGGTTTTGTTCGATTTAAAGTAAAAGGAAATAAAGGTGACAAGGTTATACTAAGACATGCCGAAGTGTTAGATAAAGAAGGTAATTTTTATTTAGATAACATTAGAAAAGCAAAACAAACTATTGAATATACTTTGAAAGGTGAAGAAGAGGAAATATTTGAGCCTCATTTTACCTATCAGGGTTTTAGATATGTCAATGTATTAGAGTATCCTGGAGAAATTGATTTAGATAATTTTACGGGTGTTGTAATATATTCTGGAATGCAAACAACAGGAGAGTTTGAATGTTCTGATGAAGATATAAACAGGCTTCAGCAAAATATAGTATGGAGCCAAAAAGGAAACTTTGTAGATGTTCCAACTGACTGTCCTCAAAGGGATGAAAGATTAGGTTGGACAGGTGATGCTCAGGTATTTATAAGAACTGCATGTTTTAATATGGATGTTGCTTTGTTTTTTAAAAAGTGGCTTAATGACTTAAGTGCTGACCAGCTTGAAGAAGGAGGAATACCATTTGTTATTCCTGATGCAATAGGAAACAATAAAACTCCTACTGAATGGGGAGAGCCTCACTCAGCTGCAGCATGGGGAGATGCTGCAACAATATGCCCTTGGACTATATATAATTGCTATGCAGATGAAAGGATACTTGAAAGTCAGTATCAGAGTATGAAAAAATGGGTTGAATATATTAGACATCAGGGGAGTAATGAGTTTTTATGGAATACTGGTTTTCAATTTGGAGATTGGCTTGCTCTTGATGCTAAGGAAGGAAGCTATACAGGGGCAACGCCAATGGACTTTATTGCAACAGCATTTTATGCATACTCAACATGGATTCTTTTTAACAGTGCTAAGGTTTTAGGATTAGAGGAAGATTATAATGAATATAAAAGGCTTTATGAAAATATAGTTAGAGAGTTTAGAAAAGAGTTTGTATCACCCAATGGTAGGCTTGTTTCAAATACACAAACAGCTCATGTTCTAACACTGATGTTTAACTTGCTTGAAGAAAAGCACATTAATAGGAATGTGGAAGAACTTGTGAAACTCATTGAAACAAATAACTATCATCTTACAACTGGATTTGTTGGGACACCGTATCTTTGCCACGTTTTAACAAAATATGGGAGAAACGACATAGCATTAAAACTACTACTTAAAAAAGATTGTCCATCTTGGCTATATCAGATAACTAAAGGTGCTACAACTATATGGGAGCACTGGGATGGTATTAAAGAAGACGGAAGCTTTTGGAGTGCTGATATGAACTCATTTAACCATTACGCTTATGGGGCAATTGGCGAATGGATGTATAATGTTATAGGAGGATTAAACTTAATAGAACCAGGATACAAAAAATTCTCAATAAAACCATATTTTGAATACTTCAGTTGTGTAAAACTTAGATACAAGTCTTTATATGGTGATATTGTTGTTAACTGGGAAAGAAATGAAAAAAGCATTTCACTTAAAGTTAAAGTCCCAGTAAATACACAGGCAGAAATAATATTAGATAATATAAAGAAAGAGACCTTAAAAGATATTAAAATCGATGAAATTATAGATATAGTTCAAGAAAATAGTATGTATAAAATACTAGTAGGTTCAGGAAACTATACATTTGAGTTTGAAAAATAAAAAAAGACAAAAGGGACAGTTACTTATTTTTATCAATATTTACACCTTCATGAATAGAACCACCTCCTACTTGGAAAAATAATACTGAAAATATAATCTAAGTCGGAGGTGTTTTGTTATGCCAAGAATGGCAAGAATGAAGTCCTTTGATTGCATCTATCATATTATGGTTAAAAGCATTGTTGAGGCCCCCCTCTTTAAAGACGATGATGATAAAGTAAAATTTATGGAATTTGTTAAAAAATCTCAGGAACAGTTTGAGTTTAAAGTTTATTCCTACTGCCTTATGGATAACCACGCCCACTTCATAATAGACGCAAACGGTGCGGACATATCGAAGATAATGCACTTTATCAACTACAAATATGCAATGTATTACAACAAAAGGCATGAGAGAATAGGGCACCTTTTCCACGATAGATTTAAAAGCCTTATAGTTGATAATGACAGATATCTTTTTGCCTTAACAGCCTACGTTCACTTTAACGCAACAGATATAAAGGGTTATGAAACAAACCCACAGGATTATCGCTTTTCATCTTTGGGGATATTTTTAGCAGAAAAGAAAGATGAGTTTGAACTTATAGATGACAGCTTTATACTTTCAATGTTTAGTCTAAAGGAAGCAGCTGCACGAGCAATGTATCGTGATTTTATATTTAAAGTAAAAAGTGTAGTAGATGCAAAAAAGCAGGAGTTTAAAAATGAGCCTACGGAATACAGGAGTATGAGAAGGGTACTTATAAGGGACTTATCCCCTGAGAAGATAATAGAGATAATATCAGAAAGGTTTAACATAGACAAATTAATGCTTAAGATAAAAAGGGCAAAGGGAGCGAAGGAGGCAAAGGCGATACTGTGCTTTGTATTAAGAAAGTTTTGTGATTTAAAATGCTCTGATATATGTAAGATACTTGGCAGCATAGGGCAAGCGAACGTATCAAGGCTATGCTCTTTAGGGGCTGAGCTTATAAAGGAGGAGAGGTATAGAGTAATAGCGGAGGAGATATTGGCTATATGCGTATAAGTGTTTAATGTTAAATTAAATAATCAAGTAATAATTTTTAAAAGTATGATTTCTATATAGAATTAAGGAAAAAAGGTGTACAAGCTATTATAAAACCTTAATAATTAAATCAACAGAATATAAGAAATAATGAATTAAGATTATAAAAATTATTAGTAAGGGGTTTATTATATTAAAATTATATTTCAGTCTATTAATGTGTGCTGAATTTTAGATGATATAAATAGAGAAATCATCTTGTATTTGTTTGCTAATTTTTATATAATAAGTAACCGTCCTAACTTATGTGTGGATATCCCCCTAATTTTGCAGATATAGTGTATAAAATAAGTAACCGTCCCTCGTCTTGCCAATTTATGTATCACCGATTCACCTATTCCTACAATTGATTAATGCTAATAAGTAACCGTCCCAATATTCAATGTATAAAAGATATTACCGTGCTTATAATAAAATAAAAAAGGTGACTTCAAATGCTAAAGAAAATAGAAAATAATATAAAGCATTTAAAAAATCTATCTTCAAATAAAAATGAAAAGGCAAAGGAATTAACATATTCACAAGAAGAATATGAAATTGATATAAGTTTAGAAAAAAATCTGTTAAGTTTAAAAAAAGTTTTTGGAAAAAGCAGTGATATAATTTATAGAGAGTTTAAAATTGGAATAAAAAAACAGATTAAAGCATTATTGTGCTTTATTGATGGACTTGTTGATAAAGAAACTCTTAATGAACATATAATAAAGGCGTTAGCCGTTGATTTTCATTTGATAGGTGAAGATATCGAAGGTACAAATATTTATGCTGCTATAAAGGAAAACATATTAACTGTATCTGATGTAAAAGAAATAAGTTCTTTTAACGAAGCTGTAGGTTTAATTTTGGATGGAGAAGTTGCACTATTTTTAGATAATTATAATGCTGTGCTTATGATTGATGTAAAGGGATGGGCATCAAGAAGCATTACAGAGCCTGATACAGAAGTTGGTATAAGGGGTTCCCATGAAGGCTTTACAGAAACATTAAGAATTAATACATCATTGTTAAGAAGAATAATAAAAAATACGAAGCTTACTTTCGAATCATTTAGATTAGGCAAACAAACCCGTACAGAAATATGTATAGCATATATAGAAGGCATTGCAGATAAAAAAATAGTAGATGAGGTTAGAAGTAGAATAAATAAAATAAATGCTGATTCAATTTTAGAGTCAGGTTATGTTGAACAATATATTTCGGATCATCCATTATCTATTTTTTCTACTGTAGGGAATAGTGAAAAACCTGAAAAGGTCGCTGCAAAGATATTAGAAGGAAGAGTTGCTATTTTGTGTAGTGGTACTCCTGTTGTTTTAACTGTACCATTTTTGTTTATTGAAAATTTTCAAGTTAGTGAGGATTATTATGATAAGCCTGCATTTGCAAGTTTTGAGAGGATATTGAGATTACTTGCTTTTTTAATTTCTACTTTTTTACCAGCTATATATATATCCCTTGAAACTTTTCATCAAGAAATGATACCTTCAATTCTTCTCACAACAATGGCAGCAGCAAGAGAAGGAATACCTTTTCCAGCATTTATTGAAACTTTATTTATGATAACAACATTTGAGCTTTTAAGGCAGTCTGGTCTTAGAATGCCAAGACAGGTAGGCTCTGCAGTCAGCATTGTAGGGGCACTTGTCATTGGAGAGTCTGCTGTAAAGGCAGGTTTAATAAGTAATCCTATGATAATAATAGCTGGATTTACAGGAGTTGCAAGTCAGATCATTCCTTCAATTGCTAATGCCGTAAATATATTAAGATATATATTTATAATTTTAAGTGCAGCCTTTGGATTTTATGGAATGGAAATAGGCATTATTATGTTGCTTGCTTATATGTGTTCATTAGAATCCTTTGGAGTGCCATACTTGTCACCTTTATCTCCAATCAAATGGGAAGGTTTAAAGGATTGTATAATTAGATTTCCATTGTGGTTTATGAACTTAGGTTTTAAATCAATAACAAGTAATAACTCACGCAAGTAGAGGTGGCCCAATTTGCTAAAAAGGCTTTTTATTTTCATTATTTGCTTTGCAACTGTAGCATTTACAGGCTGTTGGGATAGAAGGGAATTAAACACAATAGGAATAGTGTATGGTGTTGCAATAGATAAGGATATGGATAAAAATGAATATATTATTACTGCTCAGGTAATACGTCCATCCCAATTAAATAGCAAGGGCAGCTTAAAATCTCCGGTTGAATTGGTTACATCAAGGGGGAGAACAATATCTGATGCAATTAAAAGTATCACACTGTTTTTTGATAAAAAATTGTTTTTTAATCACAATAAATTTATAGTAATTAGTAAGGATGTTGCTAAAGAAGGAATTTTAAGTATCATAGATTTTTTCTTTAGGGATCGAGAGCTGAGAAAGTCAATATGGGTTATTATTTCAAAAGAAGAAAAAGCAAGTGATATATTAGGAGTTATTCATGGAATATCAGATATCCAGGCAGCTTATGTTGATGAGATTGTTGATTTAAAAGATGCAAATGGCAAAATGAGCAATATAAAATTAATAGAGCTGTCTCAGAGATTATATTCAGAGGGTATTGAACCAATTGCATCTGTTGCCCAGATAAAGAAATTTCCATTATATCCTATTGAAATTAAAGAAGAAATAGAAAACAAAGGATTAAATTTTTATGGCACAGCTGTATTTAAAGGAGATAAATTAGTTGGATATTTAGATGATATTGAAACTATGGGGCTTAATTGGATAACCAATAAAATGAGAAATTGTGTTATAGTTATACCCGGGCTTGTAGATAATAACAAAAAAATTTCAATTCAAATTAACAATGCAAAAACAGAAATAAAACCTGAGTTGATAGATAGCAACTATTTATTAAATATAAAGGTAAAGGCAAGTGGAAATATAGGTGAAACGGAAGAATGTATTGATTTTACTAATGATGAAAACTTTATTAAATTACAAAATGAAGTTAATAAGGTAGTTAAAGAACAAATAGAAAAAGTTATAAATAAACAGCAAAAACAGTTCGAATCAGATATTTTCGGGTTTGGATCGGCTTTAAATAAAAAATACCCACATGAATGGCTTAAAATAAAGGATAACTGGGATAAGATATTTTCTAACGTAAAATACAATATAGAAGTTGAAATTAAAATATTAAATTCGGGATTAACTATGAAAAGTGAAGAGATAGAAAAATAAAAGTTATAATGTTGTATGCATTATAACTTTTTAATTATAAATCTAAATAAGTAATATAAAGCTACTATAAATAAAATAACTGAATAAATATATCCTGATAAAGACAAAATACAGGGACCTATTCCTGATTTTATTAGCGTTTCTTTAGTTTGAAATAAATCAATCATACTTAAACCTTCTTAACTGTTTATTTTTAAATATTTTATTATTAACAACATTATAGGTATTATTATTTGAAAAGGAAGATGAATATATAATGGAGTCATTTTAAGTCCAAGCCATACATGATATGAATAATTAGGCTCAAATACCTTTGAGTACCAAGATACAACTATACAAATTAAAATTAAAAGCCATTTGAAGTTTTTAAGCTTAAATAGGGTTGAAAGTGCCAATACACCTCCATATAAGAATATTGCTGCTTTATAAAAGCCACCTATAAAAATAATTGCTATTCCAATTGCATCAAGGTTGGTTATTATATCAGCAATATTAATTAATTTTATTACTTCTAAAAATGGAATGGTTACATAAGAGGCTATAGCAGGCCCTAATACACAAAGGGTTATAACAGTTGTTAAGGTAAGTATTATTCCAGATGCAATAATAGCAATATAAGATATTTTATTAACACTTTCAATAGCATCAACGTAACACCAGAACATAAGGAAAACTATAATTTCTCCAAATGGGAAAAAAATTAACTGTGAAAAAACGGGAGTTAATATTGTTTTTATATCATTTGATAGTATAGGCTTTAACTGATCTATATTAAAATATCCAGAAGCTGATATAAAAATGTATGAAGATATTATGAAAATCAATAATATTGGAAAGTTAATTTCACTTGTACGCCCTAAAACTTCTAATCCAAATGTAAGTACATAAGCAATGCATAATACAAAGATAATGTTTATTACAATAAAAGGAGTATTAGGAAGGAACGTTATAGATATTAATTCTGTAAAATCTCTAATATTTCTTGTAAATATATAAATAAAATAAAGACCATAAAAAAATACAAGAGGATATCCTATATATTTACCCAATATTTTAATTATTATTTCTGCAAAATTTTCTTTATATGATATTTTTAAAATCTTAAGATAAATATTTAATAAAATAAGGCCTAAAGGTATTGAAATCAAAATAGAAACCCATGCATCCTGCTTTGCATCAATACCCAATACAAAAAGGGTAGTGCTTCCTATTTCAAACAGCATCATTAAACAAAAGAGTTGGGTTTTATTAAGCCTAAGCATTTTCCCACCTGATTAACTTATTTTTATTTTATGTTTCCAAAGTAAAATAAAAGTTATTCCATAGAGTTGTAATAGATTAAAATATATATTTTAATTTTTAATATGTTTTTATAATTATTCTACATAATAAATTAACAAATTAATGTTTTATATATTTTTTAATTAAGATGTCGAATGTATTAGATTAATTAATTATATATAATCAAAATATAGTTATTACATTTAAGTTAAAAAGGGGTTGATTTTATATATGAGTATAAAATTTGGGATAATAGGATTTGGCTTTATGGGGCATGTTCATGCAAGTACATTGGCAAAGCTTAAAGAAGCAGAACTTATAGCAATATGTGATATAGACGATGAAAAATTATCAGATGCACCACAGGGAGTAAGACTATGTAAAGATATGGATGAATTACTTTCAATAAAGGATATAGATGTTGTTATTTTATCTGTACCTAATCATATACATAAAGAAGCTGTTATAAAAGCTGCAAGAGCAGGAAAAAATATTCTCCTTGAAAAACCTGCAGCTCTATCTGTTAAAGAATTTGATGAGATGATGAAAGTAGTAAAGGAGTGCAATGTTAAATTTTCAGTACATCATCAAAGACGCTATGATAAGGATTTTCGTATCGCAAAAGAAGTCTATGATAAAAATATGGTTGGACAAATATATACAATTCAGACTATGCTCTATGGTATAAATGGGAATATGCATGATTGGCATGTGTTTAAAAAATATGGTGGAGGAATGCTTTATGACTGGGGCGTACATTTAATAGATCAGATGCTATGGATGGTTGATTCTAAAATAAAAACTATTTTTGCATATATACGTAATGTAATTAATGAGGAAGTAGATGATTATTTTAAAATACTTCTTAGATTTGAAAATGGCATATTAGGTGAAATTGAGCTTGGTACTTATTTCCTTGCTGATAAGGAAAAATGGTTTGAAAGGCACTGGTTTATTGGCGGTAATAAAGGAAGCATGTATGTTGATGGGTTTGAGCCAATAGGAAAAATTGCAAGAACAACAAGGCTTCTTACGAATGTTCCAGGAAAAACAACTATGACCGCATCAGGTCCAACAAGGTCATTTGGGCCACCGCAGCCTGGAATTTTAGTAACAGAGGATTTACCAAAGGTAGATGTTGATCATATTATGTATTTTGAAAACTTTTTAAAGGCATTAAAAGGTGAAGAAGAATTTATTGTAAAACCAGAGCAGGTAAGAAGAGTGCTTTCAGTTATGGAAGCATCATGGGAATCTGCAAGAACAGGAAAAAGTATTGATTTTGAATAATTTTTTTAGGCGTATTGCAAAATGTTTTATGCAGTACGCTTTTTATTATGTAAAAAATATACAGATTAAATTTTTTATTCGATTTTTTAATTTTTTTGATTTAAGTTAAGAATATGATTTTTTAAAAGACAAAATTAGAACAATAAAAGAATAATTAATAGAATGAGTTCATATATAATGAAAAGTTATAATTATTATAACAGAATATTAAAAAAATTTATATAAAGTGAGGTAATGAAAATGAAAAAGTTAAGAGTAGGAATTATTGGATGCGGTGGTATTGCAAACCAAAAACATCTTCCAGCACTAAAATTTAATAAGGATTTATGCGAAATAGTAGCATTTTGTGACATCATTGAAGAGAGAGCAGTAAAGGCTGCAAAAGAATATGGTACAGAAGATGCAAAAGTCTATACAGATTACAAAGAACTGTTAAAGGATGAATCGATTGATGTTGTACATGTATTGACACCAAATGTATCCCATAGCCCAATTACAGTAGCTGCATTTGAAGCAGGAAAACATGTAATGTGTGAAAAGCCTATGGCCCATAATACTGAAGCTGCCCAAGCTATGTTAGATGCATGGAAAAAGTCAGGAAAGAAATTTACAATTGGATATCAAAACAGATTCCGTCCAGAAGTACAAGCTCTTCATACTGCATGCCAAAATGGTGAATTGGGCGAAATCTACTTTGCAAAAGCACATGCAGTTAGAAGAAGAGCAGTTCCAACTTGGGGAGTATTTCCAGATAAATCAAAACAAGGTGGAGGACCTCTAATAGATATTGGAACACATGCACTTGATATAACTCTCTGGATGATGAATAATTATAAACCTGTATCAGTTACAGGTTCAGTATTCCAAAAGATAGGTACGTTAGAAAATGGTCCAGAGGGGAATTTGTTTGGCCCATGGGATCCAAAGACTTATGAAGTAGAAGATTCAGCCTTTGGATTTGTAAAGATGGAAAATGGAGCAACTATTTTCTTAGAAGCATCTTGGGCATTAAATGTTTTAGAATCTAAAGAAGCTGCAACAACACTTTGCGGAACAAAAGCAGGTGCAGAGATAAAATCAGGTATGAGCTATCCTGTTAATGAATTGATATACAATAGGGCTCATAATGGCATGTTAACTGAAGAGAAAAATTCTGCAGGTGGGAATATTGCATATTTTTCAGGTAATGTATCAGAGCCAGGAGTAATTGAAGCAAAACAATGGTTAGAAGCAATAATAAATGATAAGGAGCCACTTGTAAATCCTGAGCAGGCATTTGTTGTAACAAAGATATTGGATGCTATATATAAATCTGCAGAATCAGGAAAGGAAATAGTATTTGAGTATTAGGGGTGTTCTTTATGGCTTTTGGAATGAGATTAGTTTTTACTGATATAATTCAAAATAACAGCTTGAAAAATTATTATGTAAATGGGAAAAAAAGCGGCTTTGAGTTTGATATTCGTTTAGCTTATTATAGAGGGCAATATTTATCTTGTATTGACAAGTTTGAAGTAGCAGTAGATGGAGAAAAAATAGACAGTAAAGATATTACTTTTTGCCTAAATGGTAAAGAATTTAGTGTATTCCAGCTTCCATACTTAATTTCAGAATTTTGGACAATCGTTACACCTGCAAAAATAAGAGTTAGAAAACCAGGAGGGTTATCATTAGGAGAACATGAAATTGAACTAACTTTAATACTCAGAAGTCCTTATATGCCGCTTCCTGGCGGTGAAGGAGATCGTGCTTATGTTCCAATTGACAGCAGCGATAAAAAGATACTGTCAATTGTAGAACAAAATTAAGGAGGGCTTTGAGATGAGTAATATTAAATTAGGAATTTCGTTATATTGTTTTACAAATGAATATATTAAAGGAATATATACATTAGAAGATTGTATTAAAACTGCAGCTGAATTGGGTGCTGAAGGTTATGAAATTGTTGCAACTCAAATGATACCTTCATATCCTTATGTCAATGAAAAGTTTTTAGGGGAAATAAAAGCAATGTCTGCAGCTTATGGAATTAAGCCTATATGTTATGCAGCAAATACTGATAAAGGTTTAAGATGCGATAGAAACCTAACAGATGATGAAATTTTAACATCAACAATTAATGATATAAAGAGTGCACATAAATTAGGCTGTAAGATAATGAGAGTTCAGTATTTACTATCCCCAGAGGTTATGGCTAAATTAGCACCCTATGCAGAGGAATATGGTATTAAAATTGGTGTAGAGATGCACAATCCAGAAACTCCATCTAGCGAGGCTATGCAAAAGTATTTAGAGGTATTTGAAAAAACGGGTTCAAAATATATTGGCTTTATACCAGACCTTGGATGCTTTGCAACTAAACCTAATAAACCTCATTGGGATGAGGCAATTGCTAAAGGAGCCCCTGTTGAGCTGTTAGAAATGGCTGCCCAGATGAGATATGATGGAGTACCAAGAAATGAAGCAAGGGAAAGGCTTATAAAAGCAGGTGCAAATGGAGCAGTGCTAGGCTGCTTTGAAGCTATGAACGGATTTGTTACATTCTATAAAGAGCCTGACTTAGAAGGACTAAAGAAAGTTATGCCCTATTGTATTCATTTTCATGGTAAGTTCCATTATATTTACGATAATCTTGAAGAGGCAAGTATTCCTTATGATAAGGTTCTTCCTGTAATAAAGGATTCAGATTTTGAAGGATATATTATGTCAGAATATGAGGATCATATATCAGGAAGAGCAGTAGAAATGACAAAGAAGCATCTTTTAATGGAAAGAAAAATACTATTTGGAGAATAAAGTTAAAAAATATTTAAGGGGAGATAAAGGTGAAATTAGGTTTTGTAAGTGCTATATTACCGGATTTGACTTTTGAGCAAGTGATAGATTTTGCATCAGAAAATGGATTTTCCTGTGTAGAAATGATGTGCTGGCCGGTTGGTAAAGCTGAAAGAAGATACGCAGGTGTTACCCATATAGATGTTACAGATATGACTAAAGAAAAAGCGTCATATATAAATAACTATGCAAAATCAAAAGGTGTTACAATTTCAGCTTTAGGATATTATCCAAATCCATTAGATCCTGATTTAGAGAAAAGGATATTTTATATCGAACATATAAAAAGATTAATAAAGGCTGCAAATATGCTTGGAATAAATACTGTAACTACATTTATCGGCAGAGATAAAACCAAAACTGTAGAAGAGAACCTTCAAATATTTAAAGAGGTTTGGATTCCTATAGTTAAATTTGCAGAAGAAAATAATGTAAAAATTGCAATTGAAAATTGTCCTATGCTTTTTACATACGATGAATGGCCGGGGGGGTTAAATCTTGCAACAACTCCAAGTATATGGAGAAGAATGTTTGAGTTAATCCCAAGTGCAAATTTTGGGCTAAATTATGATCCATCCCACTTTGTATGGCAGCAAATAGATTATATAAAGCCTGTATATGAATTTAGCAAAAGGATATTCCATGTTCATTTTAAAGATATAAAAGTTTATAAGGATAAATTAGACCAGGTAGGCATTATGGCAACGCCACTTGAATATATTTCTCCAAAGATTCCAGGTCTTGGGGATGTGAATTGGGGTAAGTTTGTTTCGGCTTTAACTGATATAAGATATACCGGACCAGCATGCATAGAAATAGAGGATAAGGCCTTTGAAGATTCTTTAGAGTCAGTTAAAAAATCAATAATTATAAGCAGAAATTATATGAAACAATTTATTGTTTAATTGTTATTTTAAAGATGCTGTTTTTATTTAAAAGGATATAGCAGATTATGTTTTTTAATGTTCTTAAAAAGCTGAAAGAGATAAAAACATTAAATATATAAATGGAGGAGAGGTTGAATGTTTGATAAATATCTAATCTGCCCTTATGGTTTTCGTAACGTTATATCTGAAACGGGAAATATAGAAGGTTTTGAGCTTAAAATAAGAATTCCTTATTATAGAGGGGTTCCACTATCTTGTGTTGATGAAATAAAGGTAGCAATAAGTGGTGGAATCGGAGGAGAAACTCAGGTTTTTACAAATGATGTTATACGCTTTACTGTAAATAGTGGAAGTTTTATGATGAATGAAATGTCTACAGTAGCTACAAAGAGATGGAACTTTGATGAAGATGCAACTTTAAAAATCTATAAACCTGGTGGACTGGTTTATATTGATTATCAAGTAGAGGTATGGATTGCAATTCGTGCTCCTTATGGCAAGTTTACAGGACATGATAAAAAGATATTAGTTTTGGAAGAAGATAAATATTTAACAGTTAAAGAGTAATAAAGATGATTAATTAAAGGGGGCTACTTTATGAGTAAAATCAAACGAGGTGTATCTTTATATAGTTACCAAGAGGAATATTTTCATCGTAAAATGAAGCTTGAAGATTGTATTAAAGCAGTTGCTGATATTGGAGCAACTGGTGTTGAAATAATCCCAGAGCAGATGATAAACGAATATCCTAATCTTTCTGAAGCCTTTATTGAAAAATGGTTTGGTTGGATGGAAAAGTACAAGCTAACACCGACCTGTGCCGATGTATTCTCTGAATCACTTATGTTTAAAAATAGGATTTTATCAGATGACGAACTTGTAGACTTAATGGAAAGAGATTTAAAGGTTGCAAAACAGTTAGGATGTTTTGTTATAAGGACTTTATGCACTACTCCTGTAAGAATAATAGAAAAAAGCTTACCATTAGCTGAAAAGTATAATATTAAAATAGGATTGGAAATTCATGCTCCTTTAAATTTAGATTCTTCATGGTTTGATCCTTATAAGCGTTTAATTGACAAGTATGGAAGCGAGTGGTTTGGAATTATTCCTGATATGGGAGTATTCCAATTAAGGCCAAGCCAAATTCAAGCAGAAAGAGCAGTACGCGATGGAGCAAATCCTAAAATTGTAGAATATATAAATAAAGCTTTTGAGGCAAAGGCTGATATGAAAAAAGTAAGGGAAGATATAGCAAAGATGGGGGCAAATGCTCAAGACTTTGCATGGCTTGGCTCAGTATCCCGAATACTATATACTAATCCAGAAGTATTAAAGAAGCATAAGGATTATATTTTCCATATTCATGGTAAATTCTATAATATGCGTGAAGATTTAACCGATGAATGTTTGGATTATGAAAATGTAATAAAAGTTCTAAAAGAAATAGGCTATGATGGATACATTTCAAGTGAATATGAAGGGAACAGGACTCTCCATGATGCTTTACCTGTTGATAGTGTAGAGCAGGTTGCAAGGCAACATAAAATGTTAAAACGATTACTTGGAGAAGAATAATACTAATATACTTTTACAAGGATGGTTATCAATAATTAGCTATTGATAAAGGACTAATTATTGTAAACTATCCTTTATCTTTAAATAATTAAAAGATATTTATATGCTTATATATTTTTTGCTATAATAAATTTAACTGGATATGATATTTAATTAAAATTGATTTAAAAAATATTACAAAAAACAAGATATAATAAGTTTTTAGTAGATATCTAAAAATAATATATTATTTTAAAAGTTTAATAACAATATTTTAGAGGGGACATGTACATGAATAATAAATTAAGTAAGAAAGATAGTGTTTATGGATTGCCAGTTAAAGCATATTTAAATAATATAAGAAGGATATCTACCAATATTCAAAAAAATATTGAATTTATATTTGTATTAAAGGGAGAACTAAATATAGTTATAAATAATAAATCTTATAAATTAACTGAAACTGATGTCCTTTTAATTAACAATGGTGACGTTTATGAAATAAATGGTATAAAGGAAAACCTTGTTTTATTATTGCATATTGATTATGATTTTTTTAATAAAGTAGCAAAAAAAGGAGAAAGCCTTTATTTATGTAATTCTTGTTTAGATAAGGATAAAAATTATGAAAGCATAAGGAAGATATTAGTTAAAATTATGCTTGAGTATTCAAAAAGAGAAGATAGCTATGAGCTTCAAATCATGTCTTTGTTGTACAAGCTTATTTATTTATTGAATAAGAATTTTTTAATTATAGATTCAAATAAAACATGTTCTTTAGAAGTGCAAAGCAATAAATATAATGAACGTATAAACAATATTTTAAAATATATTAAGCAAAACTATAATCAGCAGATTTCTCTTTGTGATGTGGCAAAATCACAATATTTAACTCCTGAATATTTATCAAAGTTTTTTAAAACTCAAATGAATATAACATTTACAAAGTATTTAAATGAATTTAGGTTAGCTCAGGCAGTAAAGGAATTAATTCAAACAGATAATTCAGTTACAAAGATTGCAATGCAGAATGGATTTCCTAATTTAGCTGCATTTAATAAAATTTTCAAGGAAAAGTTTAATGTTACTCCAGCAGAGTACAGAAATCAGATAAGAAAAAAACAAACATTTATAGATGAGAGTGAAAAGTTATATTCAGAAACTATAAATGTTGAGTATGATAAAGCTATTGAGCATCTAGAAGAATACATTAATGTAGATGAAGAATTGAATATCAAAGATAAAGAAAAGGATTCAATGATTAGTAATAATATAGTTGTTGATGTAAATACAGTAAAAGGTGAGCAAATTAATCATTCATGGAATAATATGATAAACTTAGGTTATGCACCTGATGGGTTAAGATTTGACTTTCAGCAGCATTTAATTGAAATACAAAATACTTTGAAATTTAAATATGCAAGATTCCAAGGTATTTTTAGTGATGAAATGCTTTTTGATACAGATCAGAATGAGAGAGACTTTGAATATAATTTTACAAAAATAGATAAGCTGATTGACTTTTTATATAGTATTGAAATGAAACCATTTATAGAGCTTGGTAATAAGGCTAAAGTATTAAATTTGACACCGGATAAGATTTTATATTACAAAAATCCGTCAATTAATAATGGAGGTAAAGAATATTTTAATTTGCTAAAGAAGTTTGTTGAGCATTGCATAAGCAGATATGGTATAGATGAAGTATCTCAATGGTATTTTGAAATTTGGAAGGAAGGAGATAAGAATTATGTTATATGGGATGGCAACTTTAGTAAATATATTGATTTTTTTGAAAATTGTTACAATGTAATAAAACAGTTAGTCCCTAATGCTAAAGTTGGAGGACCGGGTATGAATCCGGAAACAAATTTAAATTTTATGCCAGAGCTATTAAAACAGTGGGAAAAAAGAGAAGTAAGGCCTGATTTTTTTTCGGTGGTTTTATATCCTTATGATATAGTTGAGGAGAAAAAATCTGATATTGAAAATAACTTATTAAGGCTTATATCTTCAACTGATAGGGATTTTCATAAGTTTTACTTAGATAAGGTACTTAAAATTTTAAAGGCATCAGGAAGCTTAATTCCTGAAGTACATGTTACTGAATGGAATTGCAGTATTTCACATCGCCATCCTGCTAATGATACTACATTTAAAGGCTCATATATAATAAAAAGCGTTATTGATACGCTGGATATTACAAATAGTTTTGGGTATTGGTTCTGTTCAGATCTTTCAGGAGAGCTAAAGGATTCAAAAACATTGCTGTATGGTGATATGGGGCTTATAAGTAAAGATGGAATAAGAAAACCTGGGTTCTATG
Source organism: Caloramator sp. E03 (assembly GCF_006016075.1). Lineage (NCBI taxonomy): Bacteria > Bacillati > Bacillota > Clostridia > Eubacteriales > Clostridiaceae > Caloramator > Caloramator sp. E03. Next base: position 2,444,980 of record NZ_CP040093.1, read on the forward strand.
CTTTTTGGATGTTAAAAAAATTAGGAAATGTACTTGTAGGTAAAGGTGATGGTTATGTTATTACAAGAAAATCTTCATATAAATATGAGATTATAACCTATAACTATAAACATTTTGATTATTTTTATTGTTTAAATGAAGAGATATCTGTAAGTATTGACAGGTATTATAGTATTTTTGAAGACTACCAAAATTTATATTTGAATATTTATTTAAAAGGAATAAGGAGTGGTCACTACAGGGTAAAAAAGTATACCCTCAATAGAAGGCATGGAAGTATTTTAGATGAATGGATTAAAATGAATGGGATTAACAATCTCAGGAAGGATGAAATTAATTATTTAAAACAGATTTGTGTACCTAAGCAAACTATTTTCTATGTAGAATGTAAAGATGAATTAAAAATAGAAAGTATACTTGAGCCCCATGAAGTGAATTTGTATGAAATTGAATATGAGTATAAATAAAAAAGGCAGGTTAAAATATTAAATTTAGCCTGCCTTTTTTGTATAAAAATTTTCTAAACAAGGTTAAAAAAAATATATAAAAATTTAATATTATTTCCTTGTTAATTTATTGTATAATCAAAAAGTTTAAAATTTTATACACAATTATATAATATATCGAATGTGTAAATATATGGTTTTAATTTATAATTTAAACATAGTCGACTATATAAATTAATAAATGGGGGGATAAAATGAATACTGAAATTGTAAGTAAAAAAACAAGTATTGCATCAGAGGGTAAGCTGAGCTTTATAACAAAATTTAGCTATGGAATTGGTGACTTTGCAAGCAATTTAAGCTGGTCAATGGTATCATCTTATTTAATGATATTTTATACAGATACTTTTGGGCTTGCTCCGGTAGCTGTTGCAACACTTTTTTTAATTGCAAGGATATGGGACGGTATTAATGATCCTATAATGGGACTGATTATGGAGCGTACAAAGAGTAAATATGGACGCTTTAGACCGTATTTATTATATGGGCCTATATTTTTAGCGATAGCAAATATACTTACATTTACAGTTCCACACTTTTCTCCATTAGGAAAATTGATATTTGCATACGTTACTTACATATCATTGGATATGGCATATACTGCAGTTAATGTGCCTTATGGAGCTTTAGCAACCGTTATGACAAAGGATACGAATGAAAGAACAACCCTAAATACATTTAGAATGTTTTCTACAAATGCTGCTGCTATAGTTATTGGAATGGTAACAATGCCTTTGATATTAAAAATTGGAAACGGAAATATGCAAAAAGGATATTTTTGGACAACTGTCCTTTATTCGTTGATTGCTGTACCTATGTTCTGGTTAGTATTTAAAAACTGCAAAGAAGTAATAGAACCTCCAAAAGAACAACAACAAATTACATTAAAAGAGTCCTTTTTATGTGTTGCTAAAAATTCACAGCTGCTATGTGTTATAATTTATGGATTTTTAGCTCTATCAACTCTCTTTGGAAGATTAGGATTGGTAGTTTATTATGCTATATATAATATGAAAAGACCAGATATGATAGCTGTTCTTATGACTACTGTTGGAGTAACAAATCTTATTTCTGTTGTTTTTGCACCGTATATTGCAAAGAAATTAGAAAAAAGGAAAGCTGCTATTGCTTCGTTACTTGTAGGAGCTATTGGACTATTGATAGTTTATTTTTCAGATTATAACAATATTCCTATGATATTAATAGGTTCTGTTATATATGGCCTTAATGGCTTTGGTGCTCCTTTAATGCTTAGCATGACAGCAGACTGCATTGAATATGCTGAATGGAAAGTTGGAGTTCGTGCAGAAGGAACAGTATATGCTACTGTAAGCTTGGCTACAAAGTTTGCTACGGCATTTGCAGGAAGTGCAGGGGCACTTGCATTGGCAGCTTATGGATATGTACCTAATGTTGCACAGACAGAATTAGCAATGAAAGGAATAAACATCGTAACTAATTTAGTACCTGCATTATTCTTACTTCTTGGAATAATACCGATGCTATTTTATAAAATTGATACTAACTTCTTTTATAAGATAACAAGTGAAATCGAAGCAAGAAGAAATAAAAATAATTAGAATATAAAATTATATGCTACGCCTTTGATTTTGTGTCTACTATATTGACATACATTTACTTCTCTATAGCAATGTTATTAAAATGCTGCTATAGGGAAGTTTTTTATGTCGAAAAAAGTATAGAATTGTTGACAGAGATATAAATTTATACTAATATATGATTATAAATGAATATAATCATATAGGAGGTGATGGATTGAATTTGATGGAAATTTTTAAAGCATTAGGGGATGAAAACCGGATTAGAATATTAAATTTGTTAATAAAACAGGAACTTTGTGTATGTGAGATAGAAGCAGTATTAAATATGACTCAGTCCAATGTTTCAAGACACCTGAACAAATTAAAAAATGCAGGTATTATAACCAGTGAAAAGAAATCACAGTGGGTTTACTATAAGATAGATAACAAATTTATTAAAGAAAATAATTTACTATATGAATTCCTAAAAATAAAAATTGATGAAGATAAGCAATGGCTAAAGGATGCAGAAAGATTAAAAGCATATAAAAGCAGTAACTTGGGCTGTGAACAATTGAGAAAAGATAATTAGTTTATTTAAGGATAATATATTGAAATTAAAGATGCAAATTAATTAACTAATTGGAGGTACTAAAATTGAGTAACAATAAAGCAACAAAAGGAAGCAATGGATTAGGTTTTTTTGAAAAATACCTTACACTATGGGTTGCAGTATGTATTATAGTAGGAGTTGGCATAGGACAATTGATTCCTGCAATTCCTAAAACTTTAAGCAAATTTGAATATGCTAATGTATCAATTCCCGTTGCCATTCTTATATGGCTTATGATATACCCTATGATGCTAAAAATTGATTTTTCAAGCATTATGAGGGTAACAAAGAAACCAAAGGGGCTTATAGTTACCTGTGTGACGAACTGGCTTATCAAGCCTTTTACAATGTATCTTATAGCAGCGTTTTTCTTAAAAGTAGTATTCAGAAGGTGGATTGGCCCAGATTTGGCAACAGAGTATTTGGCAGGTGCAGTATTATTAGGAGCAGCACCATGTACTGCTATGGTGTTTGTATGGAGTTATCTAACCAAAGGCGATCCAGCTTATACATTAGTTCAGGTAGCAGTTAATGACTTAATTATATTATTTGCATTTACACCAATTGTAGCATTTCTATTAGGTGTAAGTAATGTAAGTGTTCCTTATGACACGCTGGTATTATCTACAGTCCTATTTGTTGTAATTCCTTTGGTTGGAGGATACCTTACAAGAAGAAATATCATAAAAAATAAGGGGAAAGGGTATTTTGAAAATGTTTTTCTCAAAAAGTTTGATAATGTAACTGTTGCAGGATTACTTCTAACTTTAATAATTATTTTTTCTTTCCAGGGGGAAATTATTTTAAGTAATCCTTTGCATATCTTATTAATTGCTATACCATTAATTATCCAGACATTTTTAATTTTCTTTATCGCTTATGGATGGGCAAATATATGGAAGCTTCCACATGATATAGCAGCCCCTGCAGGAATGATTGGAGCAAGTAACTTCTTTGAACTTGCTGTTGCAGTTGCAATTTCACTCTTTGGGCTTGACTCAGGAGCTGCTCTTGCAACAGTTGTAGGGGTTTTGGTTGAAGTTCCAGTGATGCTGACACTTGTTAGAATAGCTAACAATACAAGGCATTGGTTTAGATAAACCGATGAAAGGAGAATATAAAATATATGAAAAAAAAGGTTGCATTTGTATGTGTCCATAACTCCTGTAGATCTCAAATGGCAGAAGGATGGGCAAAGAAATTAGGAAGTGATGTACTAGAAGCATATTCTGCAGGAACGGAAAATTACCATGAAGTAAAACCATTGGCAGTAAAGGTAATGGAAGAAGCAGGAGTTGATATGAGCAGTCATCATCCAAAACTATTAAGTGATATTCCTGCAAAGGTAGATATCTTAATAACGATGGGGTGCAATGTTGAATGCCCTTATGTTCCATGCAAACACAGGGAAGATTGGGGGCTTACTGACCCATCAGGTGGCCCAATAGAAGATTATAGAAAAACAAGGGATATTATTAAGAAAAAAGTTGAGGATTTAATACAGAGAGTAAAAAATAACCAGATTTAAAAAATAGTCTATAAACCTTACAGCAAATGCGAAGTAGTGCTTCGTTTTCTGTAGGGTTTTTTATTTTATATCATCATTAAAAATTTATGAATAAATGGCATTTGACAATAACAAAATAAGGATATATAATGTAATTAGCATAAGCCAATTACAAAAAGAGCTTGTAATATCTAACTGTATAAATTGTCCAATAATGAATAAAAAAAGTGGGGTGTTTTATATGAAAATTGCAGTTTCTTCAGAGGGTAAGGGCTTAAATAGTTTACTTGATGTAAGGTTCGGAAGGTGTAATTACTTTGTAATCTATGATACTGAAGGGGAGATAGCAAAGGCAATTGAAAATAAAGGCCAAATGTCAGGAGGAGGAGCAGGAATTGCAGCTGCTCAGCAAATTATTGATGAAGATGTAGATGTTGTAATCACTGGGAATTTAGGACCTAATGCTTTTAATCTTTTAAAAAATTCGGATATTAAGGTATACCGATGTGGCAGTATTAATGTTGAAAGGGCTATACAGCTTTTTAATGAAGGCAAGCTGGATGAATTAACACAAGCAGGTCCTGCCCATGCAGGAATGGGTATAGGAGCAGGAAGAGGATTTAGAGGGGGAAGATAGATTGAACATAGCCATATTAAGTGGAAAGGGAGGTACTGGTAAAACAACAGTATCTACCAGTCTTTCCGTTATTACAGGAGCAAATTATATTGACTGTGATGTTGAAGAGCCAAATGGGTTTATATTCTTAAACCCCTCACAATTAAAAAAAGAAGAAGTCATGGTTGATTATCCTATTGTTGATAAAAACAAGTGCAGTTTATGTGGTGAGTGTGTAAAAGTATGCCAATTTAATGCTTTGGTTAAAACAAAGAAAGAAATTATGCTATTTGAAAAACTATGTCATGGATGTCATGCATGTGGGATAGTGTGTAAAAATGGAGCTATAACCTTTGAAAAAAGGACAATAGGAATAATTGAAGAAGGGCACTATGGTAGTTTAATTTGCAAAAGAGGAGTATTGAATGTAGGAGAACCAATGGCAGTACCAGTTATAAAAAAATTATTAAAGGATCTTCCAAAAGGCTTAAATATTATTGATTGTGCCCCGGGGACATCCTGTAATGTAGTAAATTCTCTTCAATATGCAGATTATGCAATATTAGTAACGGAGCCTTCTTCCTTTGGACTTCATGATTTAAAAATGGCAGTGCAGCTTGTAAGAAATTTTAATATTCCATTTGGTGTTATAATAAATAAATATAATACTGGGGATGAGAGAATTCAAAAATACTGTAAAGAAGAAAATATAAAAATATTGGGGATTATACCTTATAAAAGAGAGGCAGCAGAGGTTTATTCTTCAGGTAAAATGATTATAAATCTGCCTGAATATAAAAAAATATTTGAGGATATTGTAAAGAGTTTAAGGGAGGTGTTCCCTTGGAGCTGACAGTAATAAGCGGTAAGGGCGGTACAGGTAAAACCACAATAGCCTTAGCACTATCTGAACTTGCAAAAGATGTAGTAAAAGTAGACTGCGATGTGGATGCACCTAATCTATACCTTTTTTATGATGGGAAAGATATAAAAAAGGAATACTTTTATGGGGAAAAGAAAGCGGTAATTGATAAAAGATTTTGTATAGATTGCAAGGAATGTGAAAAGGTATGCCAGTTTGATGCGATAAAAGATGGTATAGTGAATTCATTTAAATGTGAAGGCTGTGGAGCATGTGTGCTGGTTTGCCCTGAAAAGATAATAAGGTTAAAAGAGCAAAAAACTGCTGATATATATATCACCCAAACTAATAAAGGAATTATTTCAAGAGCTCAGATGGAAGTAGGCAGTGAAGGTTCTGGGAAGCTTATAACAAAGCTTCGCAGCAATGCCAGAAAGTTTGAAGATGATAATACAATTATAATTATTGATGGTTCTCCAGGGATTGGTTGCCCTGTAATATCTTCAATTACAGGAAGTGATGCAGTACTTATTGTTACAGAACCAACACAATCAGGCCTTGAAGATTTTAAGAGAATAATGGAGCTGTGTAGGCATTTTGGTGTACTTACTTTTGTATGTATAAATAAATATGATATTAATTGTAAAATGACAGAAGAAATTGAGAAATATTGCATAGATAATGATGTTTATTTAATTGGTAAAATACCTTATGATGATACAGTCATTAAATCAATTAATGAGTTAAAGTCTATTATCTATTATGAAAATAGTAAGGCAAATCAGGCTATAAGACTTATGTGGGATAATATTTGTAAACACATAAATTTATTAAATAATAATTTTAAGGAGGAATATTAATGAAGATAGCTATTGCAAGTGAAGGAATGTATGTAAGTGCACACTTTGGGCATTGTGAAGGATTTACAGTATATGAGGTTGAAGAAAGCAAGGTAGTAAATAAGGATTTAATACAAAATCCAGGGCACAGGCCAGGGTTCTTGCCTGATTTTCTAAGGGGATTAGGTATAAATGTTGTAATCGCAGGGGGAATGGGAGAAACAGCTCAGCAACTTTTTGCACAAAACAATATAGATGTTATAGTAGGTGTTGGAGGATATTGCGATGATGTTATAAAGCAGTATTTAAATGGAGAGCTAAAATCTACAGGAAGTATATGCAGGGAACACAAGCATGAAGGCCACTGCCATGAATAAGTAACAGGGGTGCCTTTATGGATGAGGTGATGAATAATGATTTGACAGAAGATAAATTTTTTCTTGTAAAAAATTTTATAGAAAAAAATGGATATAAATTTACACATCAAAGAAAATTGATATTACAGCAGCTTTGTATAGCTGAAAGACACTTGAGTGTGGAAGAGATTTATCAAAGGGTGAAAAAAAACATCGGTCTTGCAACAATATATAGAAATTTAAATATATTTAAAAGTATTGGTATAGTAAAAGAAATTGTTGTAGATGGAGTAAGTTATTATGAACTGAAAATCTATAGTAAAAAACCCCTGCATATACATTTTCAGTGTATTAAATGTAATGATATAATAGATATTGATGAAAGAGAGATTGCTTTAGAGTATTTAAAGTTAAATAAATCAATCCAAGAAAAAAATGATTTGGATATTTATGATGCAAATATAATGCTCATTGGGCTATGTAAAAGATGCAGGGAGGTAAATAAATGCCAAGACCGATAAAATGTAGAAGAGTTGAATTTTTCCCAGAAAATACTTATTTTGTACCACTGGGCAAAAGAAAGTGTGAAGTAGAAGAAATTGTCCTAAAGATTGAAGAACTTGAAGCAATGAGACTAAAGGATATTGAAGGTCTTAATCAGGAAGAATGTGCTGAGAAAATGCAGGTTTCAAGGCAAACCTTTCAAAACATCATTGACAGTGCAAGAAATAAGGTAGCAGTGGCACTAACACAGGGAAAAGCAATACACATTACTGGAGGTTATTATACCTCAGATTCATGTAAGTTTAAGTGCTTAAATTGTGGTAATGTTTATGATTTGAATTATGAACACGATAAGCATACATGCCCTAGCTGTGGTTCAAAAGAAGTTGTTTGTGATAAAAAGAATAGATTCTGCCATAAATGGTGTGGGAAATAAATTAATATATTAAAAAAATAAGGAAGCAGTTCTTATGATTATAATATCGTATGAACTGTTTTTTTTATTTTAAATGAAAAATTTTTACACAAATTCTTAAGAATATTGAAAATTATTTACAAGAGTGCTATCATTAAATTGTAAATAAAATCCATAATTGCTTAATGATTAAAATAAATGCTTATTATTAACAAAAGAGTTAATTTGAAAGGAGCATTCTATTTATGCCTGGAGATATAGATAAAATAAAATCTTTAATAAATAATATGAAACCTTCGGAAAGAAAAATTGCTGAATATATAATAAATAATACTGAAAAAATTTCTGATCTATCAATTGTTGAACTTGCGAAAGAAAGCAATACAAGTGAAGCATCAATAGTAAGATTTTGTAAAACTATGGGATATAAAGGTTATCAAGATATGAAGATAAAAATTTCAGTTGATTTTACTTATAAAGCAAAAAGCATTCAAGGATTTGTTAATGCCGATGATAGTGTAGAAATGATAATTAGTAAAATATCAAAAAATAATATGCAGTCAATAGAAAAGACAATGAATATATTAGATAAAAATGATGTAGAAAGAGCAGCTGAGGCTTTAATTAATGCCAGAAAAATTAATTTTTACGGAGTTGGAGCATCTGCAATTGTTGCACAAGATGCTATGCAAAAATTCACGCGAATTAATGAATTTTGTACAGCATATAATGATATACATCTTCAGCTTGCATCAGCTTCTAATTTGACAAATGGAGATGTGGCAGTTGGAATATCTTACTCAGGAAGAACTTCTGATACAGTAGATGTATTAAAAATAGCTAAAAATGCCGGTGCTACTACAATATGTATAACAAAATTTGGTAATTCTCCTATTACTGAAGTTTCGGATATTAAATTGTTTATTTATTCAACAGAAGCCATTTTTAGAAGTGCTGCTATGGCTTCAAGGATAGTTCAAATGAATGTAATTGATATATTGTTTTCCATAGTGGCATGCAGAAAATATGACAAAATAATAAAATACCTTGAAAACACGAGCGAAGCTGTTTCGTCGCATAAATATATTAGATAAAAAATTTATAAGAGGTGATTATATGGGTTTTGGTATTTCCGTTTATGCTACAGATAGTTTTACAAACAATAAAAATTTTGAATATCTAAAAATGGCAAAAGAATGTGGAATAGAAATGGTATTTACTTCAATGCATTTACCTGAGGTAGATTATAAAAGCAAACTTAAAGAGATTATTGAGCTTATAGAATTTATTAAATCCCTTGGTATGAGATTAACAGTGGATATATCTCCTGTTACTATGAATATTTTAAATGCTTCAGCAAATAACCTCAAGCCATTTTATAACTTAAATATTGATTGCTTAAGGCTTGACTATGGCTTTTCAGAGGATGATATATCAGAAATGAGCAATAATAGCTTTGAAATTGAATTAGAATTAAATGCCAGTACTATTAACGAGAATCAGATTGAAAAAATTAAATTCATGGGAGCAGATCTAAAAAAAATAAGAACATGTCACAACTTTTATCCAAGACCATATACAGGACTTTCATATAACTTTTTTAAAGATAAAACAACAATGATAAAAAAGTATGGGTTAAAAGTAGGTGCATTTATTCCTTCTCAAAAAGGAAGGCGTGGCCCATTGTATGAAGGTTTACCTACTATAGAGGAACACAGAAATATTTCTCCATCAACTGCAGCTAAATATTTTATTTACACAGGAATGGTAGATGATATTTATTTTGGAGATGCATTTGCTTCTTTAGATGAATTAAAAAGTGTGACAGCAATTGATAATAATATTATTGAAATGGATATTGAACTGAATAAGGATATATCTGAACATGAAAAAGATATTATTTTTCTAGATGTTCACACAAATAGGGGTGATGCCTCAGAATATATTATTAGATCTGAAGAATCAAGAGGTTATGCTAAAATTGGTCAAGCTATTCAACCAAACAATACAATTGAAAGAAAAAAATACTGTGTTACTATTGACAACATGCTATTTAAAAGATATTCTGGTGAACTCCAGATTTGTATGACTGATTTACCAGAAGATGAAAGGGTAAACGTTATAGGATATATACCTAAAGAGCAGCATATACTTGCTGATATGATTAAACCTTGCAGCAAATTTAGATTTAAGAAAGGATGATGCATTTATGTTTGAAAAATTAATTACAGAAGGTAGAAATCCAAATACACTTGATATTGATAAGTTAGATACCCTTAGTATGTTAAAAAAAATAAATGATGAGGATAAAAAGGTACCCTTTGCTATTGAAAAGGAACTTCCTAAAATTGCAGAGGTTGTTGATAAAACAGCAGAAAGGTTAAAAAAAGGTGGAAGGCTCATATATATTGGTGCTGGCACGAGTGGAAGGTTGGGTATACTTGATGCTTCTGAATGCCCTCCAACATTTGGTACTGATCCAGAAATGGTTCAGGGGATAATTGCTGGTGGAGAGAGAGCAATAATAATGTCTGTTGAAGGTGCAGAAGATGATGAGAATTTAGGCAAAAAAGATTTAATAAAAAAAGGATTGAATAATAAAGATGTAGTTGTTGGGATAGCAGCAAGTGGCAGGACTCCTTATGTAATAAAAGCATTAGAATATGCCAGGGAAATTGGAGCTTATACTGTAGGAATTACTTGTAATCCTGATTGTGTAATGAAAGAAGTGGTAGATACTTTAATTTCTCCAGTTGTTGGGGCTGAAGTTATTATGGGTTCTACAAGGATGAAGGCAGGAACAGCACAAAAGCTAATATTGAATATGATATCTACAGGTACTATGATAAAGCTTGGAAAAGTTTACAGCAATCTTATGGTAGATGTAAAGGCATCAAACATTAAATTAATTGATAGAGCTAAAAGAATATTAAAACTTGCAACAAATGCAGATGATGAATTAATAAATGAAACTTTGGAATCAACAAATTATAATGTTAAACTTTCAATACTTATTATTTTAACAAAAATGGATAAGGATTCTGCATCTAAATTACTTGATGAGTCAGAGGGCTATATTGCAAAAGCAATAGAAAAAGTTAAATCTTAAAATACTTTTTAGTATAGCTGTTTTAAGATTGGATATCGTAAGAGAAAGGATTTTAAAGCAGTATACTTTAAAATCCTATATTTTATATTTTAAATAAAAGGGGGAGAAATGAATATGGCACTATCATCAAAAGAAGTTGCTAAACAAGTTATTGACAACGTTGGTGGGCTGGAAAATATAAGTGGAAACGCAACATGTATGACTAGGCTTCATGTTACAGTAGTTGACACAAGTAAGGTTAATGTTGAGGCACTAAAGAAAATTGAAGGTGTAATGGGTGTAGTTGAGGGGCAAACTGTTCAGATTGTATTTGGACCAGGAAAAGTAAACAAGATTGGCTTAGAATTTTCAGAATTGACTAAAATTCCTCTTGGAAGCCAAAGCGATAATGTAAAAGAATTAGCAAAGGAAAATAAAAGAAATATAGAAAAGAAACAGACATCAAAAGTTCAAATTTTCCTTAAGCATTTTGCAAACATATTTGTACCATTACTTCCAGGTATTATTGCTGCAGGTATGATTAACGGAATTACAAATGTAATTAACGTTTCAACGAAAAAAGCTTATGTAGGGCAATGGTGGTATGCGTTGATTATGACATTAGGATGGGCATTATTCTTATATCTTCCTATATTTGTTGGCATGAATGCAGCAAAAGAGTTTAAAGGATCAGCGATATTAGGTGCAATTGGTGGAGCTTTATCGGTATCTGTTCCAGCTATGCCTTTATTAGCTATGATAGGTGAAAAACCAATTTTACTGCCAATTACAAATCAGCAGTTTGCACCAGCAGCAGGTGGACTGTTAGCAGCATTATTTACAGGTATATTCTTTGCGTATTTAGAAAGATTTGTGCGTAAATATGTTCCAGAAATATTAGATACTTTCTTAACACCATTGATTACTGTAATAGTTGGGGGCTTTGTTTCACTTTTAGTAATACAGCCCTTTGGTTCCTGGTTAAATAGCGGCATTTATTCAGGATTGAATTTTATATATACAAAACTAGGGGTAATTGGGGCTTATATTTTATCTTCTACTTTCCTTCCAATAGTTTCAGTTGGTCTTCATAGAGCTCTTACACCTATTCATGCAATGCTTAATGATCCTAATGGGCCTACAAAAGGGATTAATTATCTGCTGCCAATACTTATGATGGCAGGTGGTGGACAGGTTGGAGCTGGATTTGCTTTATATTTAAAAACAAGAAGTGAAAAGTTAAAATCATTTATAAGAGCAGCATTACCTGTTGGTATACTTGGAATTGGAGAACCTTTAATGTATGCAGTAACTCTTCCTCTTTTAAAACCATTTATAACAGCATGTTTAGGAGCTGGATTAGGCGGAATTATGATACGTTTATTTAAAATAGGTACAATCTCTCAAGGAGTTTCTGGTTTATTTGGTTTATTAATTGTTGTTCCTGGGCAGCAGTTACAGTTTATAATTTCTATGCTTGCAGCATATACAGGTGGATTTGTTTTAACATGGTTATTTGGTATTGAAGAAGATAAAATCCAGAATATATTTGGAGAATAAAGGAGGGGATAGCCCCTTCTTTATTAAAATATAATTAATATATTAAGATAGATTTTTAGAAGGAGATATAAAATGATAGACCTGCACATACACACTTCTTTATCAGATGGTGCATTTTCAATAGACGAGATAATAGAGTTTGTAAATAAATTAGACATAACCTATATATCAATTACAGATCATAATCATGCATTAGCTTATGAGAAACAAAATCTATCTAAACTAAATAATTTTAAAAGCCATATAATTACTGGATGTGAAATTGCGACATCTTATGAAGGATATATAATTGAAATTCTGGGATATGGAGTTAAACCTGATATTATAAATTCTTGGTATAGAGATTTTTATAGCGATGAAAATTTAAAAAAGAATGAGATATGGTTATTTAATAAATTAAAAAAATTATGTATAAAAGAAAACTTAAAAATTGAGGATGATATTTCATTAGGTGAAATAAAAAAAGGATGTTCAAAAAGAGTAATTTATAAAAGCTTAATTAAGTTTAAGGAAAATTTAGATGTTATGGGAACTAAAAGCTATCATGATTTTTTAAGACTTATGCTATATAATCCTAAACATTCGCTTTTTTTAAATGAAGCAGAAACATATCCATCACTTAAAGATGTAGTTGATTTAATTCATCATGCCAAAGGTCTTGCTTTTCTTGCACATCCTTTTGAATATGCTTTTGATAATACCTTTGAAATTATTGAAAATATTTTAAAATTAGTTTCATTAGATGGTATTGAGTGTTTTCACCCTTCTGCAACAGTTGAAAACAGTCATGAATTAGAATGCTTTTGTAAAGGACATTCATTATATATAAGTGGAGGAAGTGACTTTCATAATTTTAAAAGAAATATAGGTATAGGGCTTTCAAGCAACAACTTGCCAATTAATGATGAATTAATTATTCCTTGGCTTAAGGAAAACATGTTAATAAAGTAATAACAGGAGGAATATTATGAAAGAATTGGATTTTGTATCACCATTAAATGGGGAAATTATACCATTAGAAGAGGTTAAGGATCCTGTAATATCACAGAAAATATTAGGAGAAGGTTTTGCCATTAAACCAGAAGATGGCAAGGTAGTTAGCCCTGTAAATGGAGTAATAACAGCTTTATACCCTACAGGTCATGCAATAGGGATACTTAGTTCTGATGGATATGAGCTGCTAATTCATATTGGAGTAAATACTTTTAAGCTTAATAATGGACAAATAAAAATTTATATTAAAACTGGACAGTATGTAAAACAAAATGATCTTCTTGTTGAATTTGATAAAGAGGAGTTGGAAGCATTAGGGGTAGATATTACAACTTCAATACTTTTTACGAATAAAGAGGAGTTTAAATTATTGAAACATCATGAATATATAACTACAAAGGACAAACATATTTTTCAAATAGGGAAAAGCAATGCTGTGTTGTGATTACTATAACTGTTTATATGTTTGATTAAATATAATTTTTAAGAGGGGGAGTTATTATGAGAAAGATGTTTAAAAAGTTTTTAGCTTTTATTATTATCACTTCCTTAATTTTAACATCGTCAGTAACTTCAAGGCTTAAAATTGCAAATGCTGAAAATTTATTTCAAAATAGCAGCAGCCAAAAGGTTACTATTGTGGACGAATTATATAAAGAATCCCAAGTAAAATTTAGATTTCCAGAAGAAAATCCAACTAGTAGGAAATATGCAAGGTATAAAAGAGTATTTAAAGCTTATGAAGGAAGGGGAAATTTGATTATTGAGAATCATGGAGCTCAAACAGCAGAAATATATGTAAACGGATATTATGTTCCAATAAATGATGCTTTAAGTTCCCAAAATGGCATTGCTCAGGTAGACATTGGTAAGTATACACATGATGGGGAAAATACACTTGAGGTTGTTAATGTTACTCCAGCTAATTCCTATATAAATGTTAAAGTTTTATATCCCGAACTTGTTTACGGAAAACCAGAAGATGTTGGAGTTGATAGTAGTAGATTTAATATAGTTGATAGATTTATAAATGCTGAAATAAGTCAAGGATTTCCAGGAGCTGCACTTATTGTAATTAAGGATGGTAAAATTATAAAAAACACTGCTTATGGCACTAAAATGGCATGGGATGGTTATAATAAAGTAGAAAACCCTGAACAAATGACAGTTGATACATTGTTTGATCTTGCTTCAAATACAAAAATGTTTGCTACCAATTTGGCATTAATGAAGCTTGTAAGTGAAGGGAAAATTAAGGTAACAGATTTGGTATCAAAGTATTTGGATAATTTTGAAGATGGACCTAATGATGTTTATAAGGGAAAAGCTACTATAACACTTGAAGATTTAATGAAACACAGAGCAGGGTTTTCAGCAGATATTCATTATTTTAATCCTAAAACTGCAAATAATCTCTATTCACAGGATAAAGAAACGACAATAAAGATGCTTTCTAAGACTCCACTTTCATATACGCCAAGAAGTAAAACATTATATAGTGATGTAGATTATATGATACTTGGGGTTGTTGTTGAAAAAGTAACTGGAATGCCATTGGATGAATATGTTGAAAACAATATATATAAACCCTTAGGGCTTAAAAATACTGTATTTAATCCTCTTAAAAAAGGGTTCAGCGTTAATGATTGTGCTGCTACTGAGAGAAATGGAAATACAAGGGATGGTTCGGTATACTTTCCTAATATAAGAACTAGCGTTATTCGGGGACAAGTTCATGATGAAAAGGCTTTTTATTGCATGGATGGTGTTTCTGGTCATGCAGGATTGTTTTCTACTACTCATGATTTAGCAGTCCTTGCACAGTTAATATTAAATGGTGGAGGATACGGAGGATACAAACTCTGTGATAAAAATACACTTGCCCAGTTTATAAAACCATCAGATGAAGATAATGCCTATGGACTTGGATGGGATAGAAATGCTGATAATGAGGCTCCATGGGAATTTGGTGCCTATGCAAGTGAGCTTACAATTGGTCATACAGGTTGGACGGGAACAGTAACCTGCATTGATCCTAAAAAAGATATGGCTATAATTCTACTTACAAATCAGAGGAATTGTCCATGTCCTAATGGAGTTTTTGATACAAGTGCATTTGAAACAGGAAGATATGGAAGTATTTTGACGATGGTTGAAGAAGCAATACTAAATAAAGGTTATGATAATGGAGCAGGATTGATACAAGCTGCAAAAGATCAGATAGCAATTGCTCAAAGCTCTAAAACTGTACTTAGCACAAGAGAAGCACAGGCAACAATAGATATACTTCCAGAAGGAGCAATAAAAGATCAATTAGAATATGAGCTATTTGTAATTCAAACAACGGTAGATCCATCAACAGCTTTGAATAAAGCTATTAATATGGTACAAAAAGCTAAATCCAGCTTAAAACAGTCTGATATAGATATTGCAGAAAAATATATAAATGCCCTTCAAGATGGAAAGGATAAGGACATGCTAAAACAAAAAATTGATATTATAAAAAATGCATTAAATACTATATTAAAGGAATTTTAAATAATTTAGCAAAAACTCTATTAAAAATATTTATTTTAAAGTAGTGTGAAATTAAGGCTTTTGTCAATAGTTGGGCGGGTATTTATTCAAAATGCCTGCCCCTTCTTATTTACATTCACAGGCACATTCACAGGTTCACAGGGACGGTTACTTATTATCTGAGTTTTTCAAACACATTCATAGTTCATAAGAACGGTTAGTGTGAAAAAGTTTTCTCCATCCTTGGTGCCCATCCTTGGTGCCTGGGAAGGCTCCGAAAAATAGCACATTAAAATTTGCTGTAACAATATATAGTAGCGCATAATAGTATTGAAATGCTATATATCGTATGTTTTTCAATAAAACTTTATTTTTTCGGAGGTCTCCCTGGCACCGGAGATGGAGAATAGGTTCATAGGTTCATAGGTAGGTTCATAGGGACGGTTACTTATTTCATACACAATATCTGCAAAATCAGGGGGACATGTATAAAATATTATGTCTATTATTTAATATAATAAGTAACCGTCCCTTCTGTTACCTTTGAAAAAACACAAACTTTTTCATGCCGTCGTTGTGGCTCCTTTTAGTCATGACCTGTTACTTATTATTTACCTTTTCTAAATATTTCTTAAGTACCGTAAAATAAGAATATGGAAAGCGGAAAATGAAAATATGTAAAATTGCACATGAATTTGGTATCCTTCTTAATGACAGGGATGCCACATTCAAAGGACGGTTAATTATTATTTGTATTTTCATAAAATGATTTTCACACTAAGATATAAAATATCAAATTGAGAAATGAAGACCGAATGGACAGTTAATAATTATTTGATTTTTAAATTATGTTTTATATTGATTTTTAATATTAAATTATTATAATCTCTATATATAAAAAAACACGAAATTGTATCGATACAATTAAAGGAGGCTGATTAAATGGAGAGGTATCAACTTAATAAAGATCTTGCAAAAATGCTTAAAGGTGGAGTAATTATGGATGTTACAAACCCTAAGGAAGCTGAAATAGCTGAAAAGGCTGGAGCCTGTGCAGTTATGGCACTTGAAAGGGTTCCTGCTGATATTCGAAAGCAAGGTGGCATTGCAAGAATGTCAGATCCTAAAATGATAAAGGAGATAAAATCTGCTGTATCAATACCTGTTATGGCAAAGGTAAGAATTGGTCATTTTGTTGAAGCTCAGATACTTGAGTCAATTGGTATTGATTATATTGATGAGAGTGAAGTTTTAACTCCTGCTGATGAAATGTATCACATTAACAAATGGGATTTTAAAATACCTTTTGTTTGTGGTGCCAAAAATCTTGGAGAAGCTTTAAGAAGAATAGGGGAAGGAGCGGCAATGATCAGGACAAAAGGAGAAGCCGGAACGGGAAATGTTGTTGAGGCAGTTAGACATATAAGATGTATTATGGATGAAATAAGGAAGATAAAAAATTCTCCCCAAGAAGAACTTATGACAATCGCTAAAGATTTATCTGCACCTTATGATTTGGTTGAATATGTATGGAAGGAAGGAAAACTTCCAGTTGTTAATTTTGCTGCGGGTGGAATTGCAACGCCAGCTGATGCAGCTTTAATGATGCAGCTGGGTGCAGAAGGGGTATTCGTAGGCTCAGGTATTTTTAAATCACAAAACCCAGAAAAGAGGGCAAGGGCTATAGTCTTAGCTACAACTTATTATAATGATCCAAAGGTAATAGCTGAAGTATCAGAAGATTTGGGAGAAGCAATGTATGGATTAGATATAAATAAAATAGATAATAGACTATCTGAAAGAGGATGGTAAAAGTGAAAATAGGAGTTTTGTCATTGCAGGGTGGAGTGATTGAACATTTAAGCCACTTAAGAAATTTAGGGGTAGATTGTATAGAAGTAAAAGAAGCAAAGGATCTTAATGAAATTAATGGAATAATTTTGCCTGGAGGAGAAAGTACAACAATTGGGCTACTTTTAAAGGAAAGGAAAATGTTACACCCTTTAAAGGAAAGAATTCTCAAGGGCCTTCCTGTTTGGGGAACATGTGCAGGAATGATACTTTTAGCAAAAGAAATAGAAAACGATTTTCGAAAGCATCTTGAGGTTATGAACATAAAAGTGAAAAGAAATGCTTATGGAAGTCAGCTTGATAGTTTTATCTGTCACACTAAAATAGAAAAAGTAACTGATAAAGAAATACCTTTGATATTTATTAGAGCACCGTATATAGTTGAAGCAGGAAATGATGTAGATGTTATATTTGAAATTGATGGGAAAATAGTTGCAGCGCGTGAAAAAAATATGCTAGCAACATCTTTTCATCCTGAATTATCAAATAGCTTAGAATTTCACAGATATTTTTTAAATATGGTTGGGTAAATGGGACATTTACTTATTATTGATCAATATATTACAATTTCTAAAATTTAGTAAAGGATGAATATCGTTATTACAATTCGAGGGACGGTTACTTACAATTCGAGGGACGGTTACTTATTTCATACACAATATCTGCAAAATTAGGGGGACATGCATATAATATTATGTTTATTTAATATAATAAGTAACCGTCCCCATGATGCTATTGATATTTAACTGTTTATGGCATATAATAATAGTGTGAAAAATCAGGCAAAGGAGTGATGTTGTTATTGTCAATAAAAATTCCCCACTTTCGGGAAGATTTTTTCCCCACCTAAAAAGGTAAAAAAATAAACACTTAATATTTATTTATCTTTAGATAAGGATTCCTCTGACATTGCCTTAATAACTCCTTCTCTTTGCTTCATTCTATAGCTCTCACCTTTTATAACTACAAAATGGCAATGATGTACAAACCTATCCAAAATAGCGGTAGCTAAGACAGGATCATAAAAAATTCTTGCCCATTCTTCAAATACTTTATTAGACGTTATAATTATAGAGCCATTCTCATATCTTCTTGAGATTATTTCATAAAAATCATCAACGCTATTTTGATTAAGCTTCTTAAGTCCTAATTCATCTAATATAAGTAAATCAGGTGCTGTATAATATCTTAGCTTTTGATGAAAAGAATTATCTGCCCTTGATATATAAAGCTCTTCTAGCATTTCATTTACGGTAGTAAAAAGTACTTTATACCCTTGGGCAACTGCTTTTAACCCTATAGAAATAGCTAAATGAGTTTTACCTGTTCCTGGCGGACCTATAAAGGCCACATTTTCTTTTTTGCGGACAAATTCACAGGTCGCCAGATTATATATAAACCTTTTATTTATATTAGGTTGATAATTAAAATTATATTCTTCAAGGGTTTTATGTTGTGGAAACTTTGCTTTACTTGTTCTTTTTATATTGCTATTATTTTGTCTATTTAAAACTTCGTCATTTATAAGTAGTTCAAAAAATTCCATATAGGATAAGTTGCTTTTCAATGCTTCTTCATTTCTAACATCAAGAGTCTTTATTATTCCTGAAAGCTTTAAATCCCTAAGACGTATCATCAATGAATCATTCATCTTTTTAACTCTCCTAAGACTGATAATTTATCATATTCTTTTAAATCTCTTGTAAGGCATGTTTCTTTCTCATTTGTATAGCTTTCATTTGATTGTACTGGTAAATTTATTATTCGTTTTTCACATATTCTTTTTACAACTTTATAGCTGTATGCATCATATGATATAGCTCTTAAGCAGGCTGCGTCTATTACTTCATCACTATAATCCTTCCTTAAAGATAATATACCTGCAATAGTTCTATAATCATATTTTTTAAGTTTATCCTGATTTATGAAGTTTTCAAAGAACTTAAGGGCATTATCCCCAACCTCTTTAATTTCTTTTCTTTGTCTTGACAATATATCTTCACTTGATATATTCTTACTAGTAGGATAATGTTCATTATTTGTTGTGTAATGGTCCTTATCACCCTTCCAAAGTGAGTGTAGGGCTATTTCTTTTTCTTTAAAGTAGATTTTAACTAAATCATTTACTATGATGGCCTCAACTTCTTGTCCAATGTATGCATAAGGTACTGAATAATAATTACCGTCATAAGATATGTGGCAGTTTGTATTGACTTTACATTTGACAGAGTGAGATAAGATAAAGTCCTCTGTTGGAAGTGGTAAGAGTTTCTCTTTTTCTATTGAGTTGAAAACTTCAGCGGGAATTTTCTTTGTTGTACCATGCTTTCTTGCATTGGCAATAGTATTAAGCCATAATTTTGAAAAGCTTATCGCTTCATCTATGTTTTTAAAATCTCTTCCTTTAAAGCAATTATTCTTTACATAATCAACACTAGATTCCACTTTTCCCTTATCTGTTGGAGTTCTTACTCTGCAGGGCTGTGCCCAAAATCCATAATGAGCAGCGAAAGCTGCATAATTTTTTTGTACCGTTGGTTCATAAAAGTCTGCTTCTAAAATTCCAGATTTTAAATTGTCTATTTTTACTGTTTCAGGGACCCCTCCAAAATATTTAAAAGCATTTTTATGACATTCTATAAATGTTTTAACTGATTGATTTAGCACAACTTCTATATACATATATCTTGAATAACTTAATGTCATTACAAAAACCCATGCCTTTTTATGCTTGCCATTTACATTTATTGTACCTATGTATCCAAAATCAACCTGTGCTTCTTCCCCTGGAAGAGCATTTAATACCATATAGGCCTTTGGAGGCTGATTTTTTATACTATTAACATATCTTTTTACTGTATCATAGCTGCCTGTAAAATTAAATTCTCTTTGCATGTCTTGAAATATTCGCATCGCTCCAAGATCTTTAGCAACTTGAATATTAATATATTCTTTATATGGATCAAGGATAGAAGGTTTTGTTTTCCTTTCCACTACTCCTTTCTCATCAATTTTATTAAGTACATTTCTTACTGTTTTTCTATCGATTTTAAGAATTGATGCAATTTGAGTTTTGTTATATCCCTTTTTGAAAAGTGTTTTTATTGTTGTATGCATTTCTACCCCCAGCATTTTAATCCCTCCTTTAAAGATATTTTAATCTTCAAAGGAGTATTATTTCCATTCTTGCTGGGGAAAAAATCTTCCCTTTTTCGGGTAATTTTATTTTACCAGTAACAGTGATGTCTTATGATAATAAGAGTGGATTTGGTGATTGCAGTATAAAATTTAATATTGGACTGTAGCTGCCCTGCATCTATAGTCGTTTTAGTGTAACCTTTGGCCTGGATAATGTGAATATAAGGCACGGGTGTACCGTGTTATTTTTATGTCCAAAATCCGCAGGTTATTTCTGCGGTATTTTTATGCTCATTTTTAGAATTAAAGGAGTTGTTGTAAATTGAATTTAACTGATTTAGGTTGGAATAAATATTTTGAAGAAAGTTTTAAGAGTTTTAAAGATAAAGATTATATCGTTGGGAAGATATTTATAGAGCAAAGACATTTATACGGCATATATACTGAATTTGGAGAGTATCAAGGAGAGATATCGGGGAAAATGCGCTATGAAGCAGAGAATACAGGTGATTTTCCCGTTGTTGGAGACTGGGTCGTGTTAACTCCTATTCATAAAGAGAAAAAAGCGATAATTCATGCTGTTCTTCCAAGAAAAAGCAAGTTCTCAAGGAAGGCTGCAGGGGTACAAACAAATGAGCAGGTTCTTGCATCAAATTTTGATACTGTATTTATAGTAACATCCCTAAATGGGGATTTGAGCCTTAGAAGGCTTGAAAGATATCTTACTATGGCCTATGAGAGTAATGCAAATCCTGTGATAGTTTTGAGCAAGGCGGATCTTTGCGCAGATATAGAAGAAAAGCTGTGTCAGGTTGAGGCAGTAGCTATAGGGACACCGACTTATGTTATAAGTACAGTTGATGGCCGTGGAATCGATGATATTAAAAAATATCTTATGAATGGAATGACAGCAGTTGTTCTTGGTTCTTCAGGAGTTGGCAAGTCAACTCTAATTAATTATATTGCAGGAGAAGAGGTGCTTTTAACCGGTTCTATCAGGGAATATGATGACACAGGAAGGCATACCACAACTCACAGGCAGCTTGTAAAGCTTCCTACAGGAGGATTTATAATCGATACCCCTGGGCTTAGAGAGTTTCAGCTGTGGGATGGTAATGAAGGAATACAGGAGACATTTAAGGACATACAGGAAATTGCGAAGGGATGCAAATTCAGAGACTGCAAACATGATAAAGAAATAGGATGTGCTGTTAAGGCTGCCATTGAAGAGGGGGTTCTTGATGCAAAGAGACTTGAGAGCTATAACAAACTTCAAAGGGAGCTTAGATATCTTGAAGGGAAGCAAAACCAGCTAATAAGAATGAATGAAAAGAAAAGAGCAAAGGATTTATGTAAGGCAATAAAAAACATTAGCAAAAAACGATAAGATAAATTTATATAAAAAATAATATTTTAATGTTTTAAAATTAATGAAAATGGGAATAACTATAAATAGAGTAAACATATCTCAGTTGATCTTTTGGCATGAAAGACGGCGAGGTGGCAGATTAATATCTGCCGCCTCGCTTTTTGCTGTGCACGATATGTGAGGTGATTTGAAGGACGGTTACTTATTTTATTTAATATTTAATAAATTTAAAAAATAGAGGGGTGGTTACTAAATATAAATGTAAAATAAAAAGTAACCGTCCCTCCACATCTTTATTTTAAATTTTCATATTCCTCAAGGGATTTTTTAACAACTTTTGAAAGAGCGATTAATGCTATAAGATTTGGTATTACCATAAAGCCGTTAAACATATCAGAAAGTTCCCAAACAAGAGGAACTTCAAGAGTTGTTCCAAGGGCTATAAATACTACAACAAGGATTCTATAGGGTAAAAGTCCTTTATTTCCGAATAAAAATTTAACGTTTGCCTCGCCAAAGAAATACCATCCAATTATAGTTGAGAAGGCAAAGAAGAATAGAGATATTGCGATAAAATATCCTCCAAAGGAGCCCATTCCTTTTACAAAGGCATTTTGAGTTAAGGTTATGCCTGTTGTTTTCCCATCTAAAGCACCTGTTGTAAGAATTACAAAGGCAGTAATTGTAAGAACTACGAAGGTGTCTATAAATACGCTTATAATTCCAACGACGCCCTGTTCTGCAGGATGCTTTACCTTTGCTACTGCATGGGCATGTGGAGTTGAACCCATACCGGCCTCGTTTGAGAAAAGACCCCTTGCAACTCCGTATCTTACAGCCTGCTTTACAGTAGCACCTATTAATCCACCCGTTGCAGCCTTTGGATTAAATGCACCAACGAATATCATTTTTAGTGCTGGCAAAAATGAACCTATATTTTTTATTATTATGAATAGTCCACCTATAATATAAAAAGCAGCCATTATTGGAACGATTTTTTCTGTAACAGAAGCGATTCTTTTAATGCCTCCAATAAATATAAATGCAGCAATTATTGATAGAATTATTCCTACGAATATAGGGCTTATTCCAAATATGTTAGAAAAAGCGGTTCCTATTGAGTTGGATTGAACCATGTTTCCCATGAATCCGAGGGCGAGAATTATTGAAATTGAGAAGAATACAGCAAGAGCATTGCTTCCTAATCCTTTTTTAATATAGTAGGCAGGCCCGCCTGTAACCTCTCCATCTACCTTTTCTTTATATACCTGAGCTAAAATTGCTTCTGAAAAAAGGGTGCTCATTCCAAAGAAGGCACTTAGCCACATCCAAAATATTGCGCCAGGTCCGCCTGATGCTATGGCAGTTGCTGCACCTGCAAGGTTACCCGTTCCAACCTGTGCAGCTATTGCAGTTGCAAGGGCTTGAAAGGATGACATACCCTCCTTTCCAGCGGCGTCTCCCTTTAGCTTTATTCCTCCAAAGGTTCTTTTAAATCCGTCCTTGAACTTTCTTATTTGAACGCCTTTTAAAAGAATTGTAAAATATATTCCCGTTCCACATAGTAAGAATATCAATATGTATCCCCAAAGAATACTGTTTATGTTCTTTATTATTTGCAGCATATTATCCCTCCTTAAAGATATTTGCTATTGAAGCTTCCAATATTATTATAAAAACCGATTATTTGATTTTCAAATAGTTAAACTTCTAACAATCGAGAATATCTTTAAATATTTTTAATTTGTTTATTATTTGTAAGTATTTCCAATTGTTAAAATAAAAACATGGAGGGACGGTTACTTATTATTTATACTATAACGCAAATAGATAAAACAGGTGTACATAGAAGGCGCAGAAAGACTATTAAATGTCTAAGGCGGCTAAGGGACAGTTACTTATTATAGATAAAACTATACAAATAAATTCTTATGCAAAAAATTTATAATAGCCTGTTGACATTTACGCAGCGTAAAGGTGTATAGTTATCTTGTTAGGAGGTGAGAGAATGGAATATACGGTTAAAAAGCTTGCAAAGATGGCGGGTATTAGCAGCAGGACACTGCGATATTATGATGAAATTGGAATTCTTAAGCCGGCAAGAATCAATTCCTCAGGATATCGCATTTATGGTAAGGATGAAGTTGATAGATTACAGCAGATTCTCTTTTATAGAGAATTAGGTGTAAGCCTTGAAGAAATAAAGGAAATAATAACTTCTCCCAACTTTAATGCCATTAATGCACTTAGAGAACATCGTGAAAAACTCCTGACAAAGCGAAGGCAGTTGGACCTGCTAATTGATAATGTAGATAAAACTATTGCATTATATGAAGGGAGGATTACTATGACTGATAAAGAAAAGTTTGAGGGATTTAAGCAAAAAATGATTGAAGAAAATGAGGAGAAATATGGTAAGGAAATTAGAGAAAAATATGGCGATAAAGAAGTTGATAAGTCCTATGAAAAGTTAAAAAATATGAATAAGGAAGAATATGATAGGGTAGAAAAACTAAGTGCAGCCGTACTTGATACGCTAAAGGAGGCAATGGAAACTGGGGACCCGTCCTGTGAAATTGCACAGAAGGCTGCAGATTTGCATCGCCAGTGGCTGTGCTTCTTTTGGGATAAATATACAAAGGAAGCTCATGCGGGTATTGCTCAAATGTATGTTGATGATGAAAGATTCAAGGCATATTACGACAAAGTAAAGGCGGGAGCAGCTGAATTTTTAAGAGATGCCATTCTTATTTATACAGGGATGAAAAAATAAATTTGCATGATTTAGGCAAGGGGCAATATGCCCCTTTTATTGTAGGTATCTGGGACGGTTACTTATTTCTTTACCTTCAACTCAAATTTAAAAAACGCCCTATTGTTTATCCAACCCCGTCGTTTTTCCTTAAAAAAATTATTTGTTTTAAAACAAATTCACCTTATTTTGAATAGGCTTGTCCAATCTTAATATTTATTTCATCCACAAACACAAAAACTTTTTATTGGCTTGCGGATATTTAATAAAGTTTTTTAAAGTCAATAAATTAAATTTCAAAAAGTATGCATTATTCTTTGTATAAATGCAAAATGTTCCCTTTAATATTGAAAACTTTATGCACATATATTTAAAATTTCATCGATCAATCCCCTATACTTTTCCTCCTTTACAAGCTCTCTGCCTATTGTGCAAAGCCTCGAAACATTGGCTTGCCCTACATTCCCTAAAATCCTGCATATATCAGCACATTTTAAATCGCAAAACTTCCTTAAAACAAAGCAAAGTACAGCCTTTGCCTCTTTTGCATTCTTTGCCCTTTTTATCCTTAGCATAAGCTTATCTATGTTAAACTTTTTTACAATTATATCTATTATCCTCTCAGGGGATATATCCCTTGCAAGTACTGTCCTCATGCTTCTATATTCTGTAGGCTCATTTTTAAACTCTTCACTTTGAGCATCTACCACACTTTTTACTTTAAATATAAGATCTTTATAAATAGCCCTTGCAGCAGCTTCTTTCAGGCTGAACATTGATAAAATAAACTCATCATCAATAAGTTCATATTCATCTTTCTTTTCAGCTAAAAATATCCCTAAGGATGAAAAAGGATAATCCTGAGGATTAGTTTCATAGCCTTTGATATCCGTTGCATTGTAGTGAACGTAGGCTGTTAAGGCAAAGAGGTACCTGTCATCCCTTACAATTTTGCTTTTAAATCTGTCTTGGAAAAGGTGGCCATGCCTTTTATGCCTTTTGTTAAAATACATAGCATATTTGTAGTTGATAAAATGCATAATTTTTGATATGTCTGCCCCGTTAGCGTCTATAATAAAATGGGCGTGAGTATCCATTACACAGTAGGAGTAAACTCTAAATTCAAACTGATCCTGAGCTTTTTTTATAAAATCTAAATATTTTGCTTTATCTTTTTCATCAATATAAAGATTTACCTCGGAAATACTTTTTACCATGATGTGATAAATAGAGTCAAAGGATTTTTCTCGTGCCAATCTTGGCATAATAACACACCTCCAGATTAGGTTGTATTTTTAGTATTATTTTGCCAATTTGGAGGTGATTTTATTCATAAAATTATTTAGTTGCAACAATAAATAAGTAACCGTCCCCGGAAAATTCCCCGGAAAATTCGAAAACCCCAAAAGTATGAAACCCCACAATACAATTATACGATTATTCAACAAATAAGTAACCGTCCCCCGCACCAAACATTGCTGCCTTTTTCGCATAGTAAAATTAATAAGTAACCGTCCCTCCTACCCCCGCGCCCCATGTCCAGTCCCCCTTCCCCCAAAACGCCCCCACCCCCCAACCACCTCCACCAACAAAAAACTTGCAGGATATTTTAAATATTTAGAGAATAAATAATTAAAAATATTTACAACAGGAAGTGTGGATATGGAGCTTAAAGATGGCCTTTATGAGCAGGTTATAAACAGAATAATTTCTGAGAATATTAATTTGCTTAATGATAGGAAACTGATACAAAAGGAAAATATTGATGAAGAAGAAAGCAGCTTAATATTATCTCAATATTTATATGCAGTTTTAAAAAAGGCTTTAAGTTATATTAGTGATGATGACAAATTGCAAAGGCAAATAGAAGTCGCAAATAAAATTATTATGCTTTTAAAGCATGCACTTAATGATGAGAGCATTACAGAGTATCTAATAACTGAGGATGCGAAGATGCTTCTATCAATTTTTGATAAGGTAAATTCAAAGTATGCAGTTATAAATGAGAATAAGATAGTAAGGCCTGCAACCCCTCTTTCTAAAAGCTCTATTTTTACCGGCTCAAGCAGCGAGCCAAGTTTAGTGAGCGAGCTGAAGAAGGAGATTTTAACGGCAGACAGAATAGATATGCTTGTTTCATTTATTAAATGGAGCGGCCTTAGGCTTATTGCTGATGAAATAGTTGAATTTACAAAGGATAGAAAGCTTAGAGTTATTACAACCTCCTATATGGGAGCAACGGATTATAAGGCTGTTGAATTTCTCTCAAAGCTTCCTAATACTGAGATAAAAATTTCATATAATACAAAAAGAACAAGGCTTCATGCAAAATCCTATATGTTTTATAGAAATACTGGGTTTAGCACAGCCTATATAGGTTCTTCAAATTTATCTAACGCGGCGATTTCAAGCGGCCTTGAGTGGAATATTAAAGTTACAGAGCAGGACATGAAGGACATTATGAAAAAATTTGAGGCAACCTTTGAAGCATACTGGCACGATAGGGAGTTTACTTCTTTTCATCCTTCTGATGCTGATATTTTAAAAAATGCAATTGAAAAAGAAAAAAGAGCCAGCTATGAAACATTCGAATATGGTTTTGATATTCAGCCCTATTCATATCAAAGAGAAATATTAGAAAAGCTGAAGGCTGAAAGGGAAATTCATGGTAAGTATAAAAATCTTATAGTTGCAGCTACAGGAACAGGCAAGACGGTTATTTCAGCCTTTGATTATAAAAATTTTAGAAAAGAAAATCCTACTAATAACAGACTTCTTTTTATAGCCCACAGAGAAGAAATATTAAAGCAGAGCATAGGAGCCTTTAGAGGAATTTTAAAGGATCAGAATTTTGGGGATCTTTGGGTAGGAAGCTTTGAGCCACAGCAAATCGACCACCTTTTTATGTCGATTCAGACCTTTAATTCAAAGGAGTTTTATAATATAACTACTCCTGATTTTTACGATTTTATTATAATAGATGAATTTCATCACTCAGCAGCCCCATCCTATCAAAAGCTTATAGATTACTATAAACCCAAGATATTATTAGGTCTTACTGCAACTCCAGAGAGGATGGACGGAAAGGATATTACTGAATATTTTGATGGAAGAATAGCAGCAGAGATTAGATTGAGTGAGGCGATAGATAGAAAGCTTCTATGCCCTTTCCAATATTTTGGGGTTTCCGATAATGTTGACCTTAGCAATTTAAGATGGAGCAGAGGGGGGTATGAAAAGAACGATCTTGATAAGCTCTATACTCATAATACAAAAAGGTCGGAGCTTATTATAAATTCCATAAATAAATATGTAAGCGATATTAAAGATATAATAGGATTAGGATTTTGTGTTAGCGTAGAACATGCAAAATATATGGCTGATTTTTTTAATAAAAAGGGCATACCATCTATTGCATTGCATTCAGGTTCAGGGGATGATGAAAGGTTTAGTACTCAGGAGAAATTAAAGAATAAGGAGATAAACTTCATATTTGTAGTTGACCTTTATAACGAAGGAGTTGATATACCTGAAATCAATACGGTTTTGTTTTTAAGGCCTACGGAAAGTTTAACGGTATTTCTTCAACAGCTTGGGAGAGGGCTTAGGTTATGCGAAGGAAAGGAATGCTTAACAGTTCTTGACTTTATAGGTCAGGCACATAAAAAGTATAACTTTGAAGAAAAGTTCAAGGCATTATTAGGTAAGTGCCGAAGTTCCCTTCAAAGGGAGATACAAAATGGTTTTCCTAACGTTCCTAAGGGATGCTATATACAGCTTGAAAAGCTTTCTCAAAAATATGTTTTAGATAACATAAAAAGCTATTTTAACAATAGAAGCAGTATAGTAAACAGGATAAGTACATTTGAAGAAGATTGCGGTAAAAAATTGACTCTTTTAAATTTTATAGAGCATTATCATATTTCTTTAAAGGATATATATTCAAAGGATAATTGGAGCAGATTATGCGTTCAGGCAGGAGTTAAGGATGATTTTGTAAATTCTGATGAGAGAAAACTAACAAAGGCTCTTTTAAGGGTTTCTCACATTAACTCTAAAACGTGGATTGATATTTTACTAAAATATTTAAATAACATAGATAAAATCGATGAAAATAATATGACAGAAGACGAAGTAAAAATGCTTACTATGTTTCATTATACAATTTGGCAGGAACCTCTTTATGTTATGGGTTTTAAATCACTAAAGGATAGTTTTAAAAGGGTAAGAAAAAATGATGAATTGTTTAGTGAACTTATTGAAATTTTAAAATATAACTATGAAAAAATAGATTTTATAGATAAAAAGATAGATTTAGGCTTTTCCTGCCCATTATATTTGCACTGCACCTACAGCAGGGATGAGATACTTTCAGCATTAGGATACTTTACATTACATAAGAAACCTTCCCAAAGAGAAGGTGTATTGTATATTGAAGATAAAAACGTTGATGTACTCTTTGTAACCCTTAATAAATCTGAGAAGGATTATTCTCCCTCTACACTGTATGATGATTATGCAATAGATGAATTCCTATTTCACTGGCAGTCACAGAGTACAACTTCCGATGCTTCAAAGACAGGACAAAGATATATAAATCACAAAAAACATGGAGGGAAGGTTTTATTGTTTGTAAGGGAGTATAAGATGGAAAATGGCATCGCTTCCCCATATTATTATCTTGGACCTGCAGATTATGTAAGCCACAGCGGAAGCAGACCTATGAATGTTATATGGAGACTTGAAAATGAAATTCCTGCATTTTTGCTTACTAAAGCAAACAAAATGATAGCTTTATAAGGAGATATTAGATTTTTATGGAGAAAAGGTGTATTATAAATAATAATGATTATGTTTTGGCACTTGGAGGGGCGAATGTTGATATACAGGGCGTCCCTAAGGATAAGCTTATATTTAGGGATTCTAACATAGGAACTTTGAATATTTCTTTAGGAGGCGTTGCAAGAAATATAGCTGAGAACCTCTCAAGGCTTGGAATTTTTGTGAAGCTTTTAACCGCCATAGGGGATGATTTATACGGCAATAAAATATTAGAGCACTGCAAAGATTTAAAAATTGACGTAAGCGATGTTATAGTTTCAAAAAAGCATAGCACATCAACTTACTTATCGATTCTTGATGAAAAAAAGGATATGGCAGTAGCTCTCTCCTGTATGGATGTATGTGATGAGATAACCATTGATTATATTAAATCTAAAGAAAATATTTTAAAAGATTCAAAGATATGCATTGCAGATACAAACCTTTCAAGGGAAGTTTTAGAATACATAACTCAGATTAAGGATGTAAATATTTTTTTAGATACGGTTTCAACCTCAAAGGCTAAAAGAGTTAAGGATTTTATAGGAAGGTTTCACACAATTAAACCTAATAGATATGAGGCACAGGTTTTAACAGGGATAAATGTTGATAGTATAGATAATGCTAAAAGAGCCTGTGAATATCTTTTAAATAAAGGAGTAAAAAGGGTGTTTCTGAGCCTTGGGGAAGAGGGAGTCATAAGTGCAGGGGAAGAATTTGACATGTTTAAAATTAATATGTTAAAGATTAAGGTTGTAAATGCAACAGGAGCAGGGGATGCCTTTTTAGCAGGCCTTGCTTTTGGGGATCTAAAGGGAATGAGCATTATAGAGTGCGCAAAGTTTGCTATGTCCTGTGCAGCAATAGCCCTGTCATCTGAAAATACTATTTCTGATGAAATGTCAGTTGAAAATGTTAATAAAAAAATGAAGGAGATGGAATTATGCTTGAAAAATATTTAGTTATATCCGATGAGGTAAAAGAAGCGATAGATAATAAAAATCCCGTTGTTGCCCTTGAATCAACTATTATTTCCCATGGAATGCCATACCCTCAAAATGTAGAAACTGCGCTTTCCGTTGAGAAAATAGTTAGAGAAAATGGTGCTGTTCCTGCAACTATTGCAATAATAGGAGGAAAACTTAAAGCAGGACTTAGCCGTGATGAGATTGAATATCTTGGGAAAAAGGGAAGAGAAATTATAAAGGTGAGCAGGAGGGACATACCCTATATAGTTTCAAAGGGATTAGATGGAGCTACAACTGTGGCATCAACGATGATAATAGCAGCTCTATCGGGAATAAAGATTTTTGCAACTGGGGGAATAGGGGGCGTTCACAGAGGGGCACAGGAGACCTTTGACATATCAGCAGACCTTCAGGAACTTGCAAATACAAATGTTGCTGTTGTTTGTGCAGGAGCAAAATCTATACTTGATTTAGGATTAACTCTCGAATACCTTGAAACCTTAGGCGTTCCTGTTGTAGGATATAAAACCGATGAGCTTCCTGCATTTTATACAAGAAGAAGCGGATTTAAGGTTGACTATAGATTGGATACGCCAAAGGAAATAGCAAATATGCTAAGGGTAAAATGGGAGCTTAACTTAAAGGGCGGAGTAATAATAGCAAACCCCATACCAAAGGAGTATGAAATGGACTATGATACAATAAATAAAGCCATTGAAGATGCACTAGAAGAAGCGAAGTATAAGGGAATAAAGGGCAAGGAGACAACTCCCTTCCTGCTTTCTAAGGTAAAGGATATAACAGGAGGCAAGAGCCTTGAATCCAATATTCAGCTTGTATTTAACAACGCAAAGCTATCAGCTCAGATTGCTGTGAATATGTAATTTTTTCTCCCCAAAGGATATTTTTAATCCTTTGGGGAGTTTTTGTGAGTCCGGCATGGTGACAGCTCGCCGGACAAGCCTGGGGACAGTTACTTATTTTATGAATTTGATATTTAATTTTTTACCGTAACAAGCAGAAGGACGGTTACTTATTTCATACACAATATCTGCAAAATTAGGGGGGCCATCCATAAAATATTATGTTTATTTAATATATTAAGTAACCGTCCCTCCTGTTACTGCAACTGCTAAGTAAGAACATGTCTCCCAAGCTTGTATTAACACTACAATAATAAATAAATAAGTAACCGTCCCCCTGCACTGCACCATGCCAAGGGACGGATTACACTAACAGCATATTCATTTTGTCAGTGACTTTTTAGAATATTTTTTTAAGAAGTATTGATGCATAATATAACTTTCAAATTTGCTAAGGGGGACTCCTTTTTCAAGTAATTTTGTCTCAATGAGGGTTTTGCATGATTTTTCAAGTATTTCGCATGCTGTGAAAGCTTCATTAAGGCTTCTTCCTATACATACAGCCCCGTGATTTGCAAGAAGAACTCCATTTCGCCCTTTTAATGCCTTTATTGTATTTGTTATCAATTTTTTAGTTCCTGGTATTGCATAATCAGCAACCCTTATTGAAGGACCTATTATCTGTGCCATATCATCAAGAAGAGGAGGGACTTGAAGCCTTGCAGCTGCAACTGTGCAGGCACTCTGTGAATGAGTATGAATTACTGCATTTATCTCCCTTCTTGTTTTATATATTTTAGCGTGAAGACCGGTCTCACCTGAAGGTTTAAGCTTACCCTCATAGCTTAAATCATTTATATTTACTATTACCATATCTTCAGGTTTTAAAGATTTATATGGTATTCCGCTTGGAGTTATGAGCATGTAATCATTATTTATCCTGAGGCTTAAATTTCCCCATGTTCCACTTACAAGTCCAGATTCTAAAAGTCTTAAACCTCCATCACACAGTTTCTGCCTTAGTTTTATAATAACATCATCATCAAAATTGTCCTTTGCTTCAGTAAGAATTAATGGTGATTCCTCAAATTTTCTTGCATAGAGAAAAGTTAAAAAGATAAGAACTGTAAAGAAAAGAAGGGAATATACCATGTTTCCTCCTGCAAGACTGCCTAAATAATCCATTAAAAATATAAAAATTATCCCAGATATTTGTCCCATAAGCATTAAAATACCAAAGGAAGTTCCTTCAGGTATTGGATATGCAATTTCAGCTCCGTATTGAAATGCGATTGGCCCAATACCCATTATAAAAAAGCCAAATGCTGAACAGCAAATTAATATAACAGCATAACTCTTTGAAAAGGTGAGTACTGCAAAGGGAATTACAGCAAAAAGTATAGGCCATACTAATAAAGGTTTTCTTTTTTTAATCCTGTCTGATACCATAGGAAGAATAACAGCGCCTACAAGACCAACTATTATTAGTATTCCTCCTATTGTTCCTGCCTGTACAGAGCTAATTCCCTTTGGACGAAGCATCTCTTCAATCCATGTCATAACAGCGTTAAAAATTCCCATAAGGACAAACATACATACCATGAGCCTTATATAATTATTATTGCTTAATAAAGACTTTGTTTTTGAAAAAGTAAATTCTTCTTTAATATTATTTGTTTCATCTACTAAGATTTCAGGCTTTTCCTTTGAAAATATTATAAAAATGATAGCGCAGAATACGGAGGCATAACCATATTGCATAAGAAGCTTTGGAAGACCTAAAGATAAATATAGTCGAGGTGATAAAAGCATTGCTGCAATCATGCCAATATACCCTGCCATAGTTGCTATGCCTGATGCAGTAGCTCTCTCATATAGAGGAAACCAATTCGCAGCAATCTTTGTTATTGAGTTTACAAGAAAGGGCTGCCCAAGAGCTATGGCTGTCTGGCATAATGAAACTACAATATAGTTATCTGCAAAGATACCTCTTAGCATTCCAAAAACAGCAGTAAGAAGGGCACCTATGAGCATAGAAATTTTAAATCCTTTTTTATCAATTAGATATGATACAGGCAGTGCTGCAACTATATAGACTATCATATAAATCATTGAAAGAAATGCTATATAAATAGGAGAAACATTATAGAATTTTATTGCCTGACTTGTTATAGGTGCAAAAGTAAGCCAGAAAACATTTGTCATTGCAAGTATTGGAAGTGTACAAAAAAGCACAACCCACCTATATGGATATACTTTATATTCTTTCAAGACAAACCCCCCTTAAAAGATATTTTCTCCATTCTCCGGTGCCAGGCACCGGAGAATGGGTACCGTTAAAATCGTTTTGAATTTATTTCTTTATAAGCTTTCTCAAGGGAATAATATATTTTTTTGTATGAAATAAACAATTCATCGTATATCTTATAGTTTTCTTCCTGAGGTATATAGGTATGTTCTATATGAAGAAGCTTCTTAACGTCAGAAAAATCCTTATAAATTCCAAGACCAACCAGTGCACACATTGCAGCACCGAGGGCACCGCTCATTTTAGGATTGTTTGAAACCTCTATTCGTTTTTTAGTAACATCGGATATTATCTGCATCCACTGTTTATCAAGCGCTCCTCCGCCTATAATTTTAATCACATCAAAATCAAAGCCGAAATCCTTTTTATAGTTTTCTAAAATCCATCTAAGGTTATAGGCAACACCTTCGTAAACTGATCGCATTAGATGTTCTCTTGTATGCTCATGAGTAATATTAAATAGGGTTGCTCTAACAGTTGTTGAGCTTACCGGGCATCTTTCTCCCCTCATCCAGGGGGTACATATAAGATAATCTGATCCTGGAGGAACCTTTTTAACATGCTCATCCATTAATACATATATATCCTTAATTGAAGGGTCAGCTTGTTCGTGCCTGTAAAATTCATCCGCTATCCATTTTATACATGAGCCGGCAGATTCAGTAATACCAACAACAATATTCATATCTGGATCTGCACTTTTTAGGCATACTGCAGAGTTTTTAAATTTTAGTACCTTTTTTGTAGAAACACATACCCATGCGGAGGTTCCAAGATAAATATGAGCTTCATTATCTAAGACAGCACCGGAGCCAACGGCTGCACTTTGAGTATCATCGCATCCCCCAAAAACTGGAGTACCCTCTAAAAGCCCCATCTCTTCTGCTGCCTTTTTTGTAAGCCCTCCAACATTATCAATAGAACGCACAAGGGGAGGGAGCTTTGAGGTGCTTATACCGCTTATTTTAAAGAAAATCCTCATCCAGTCTTTTTTATGCAAGTCAAAACCATAGGAACAGGCTCCGGAAAGTTCAGCAGTTTTTGCCCCGCTTGCCATAAACCTCAGATATCCATTAACGTCTAAAAAATATTCCGTCTTATTATAAATATCCGGTTCATTTTCCTTAATCCACAGAAGCTTTGGAATAACATCCTTTCCCATTAGTTCAATTCCAACAATTGATTTGAATACCCCGCTTCCCAAAAATCTTTTCATTATCTTTTTAGCCTGAACTTCTGCTCTTCCATCTACCCACGTTATGTTTGGCCGAAGGACATTTCCATCTTTATCAATAGGTATTATACCCATTGCCTGTGTCGTAAAAACTATACCGATGATATCCTTTGGCGAAACCGAGGATTTTTTAATAACATCTCTTGTACATTTTGTAACAGCTCTCCAGTAGTCCTCAGGATTTTGTTCAACCCAATTAGGATGAGGAACGCTTAGAGGATAATCACAGGATTCATGACAGCATATTCTGCCATCAGTATCAACTAATACTGCTTTGCTGCAGCTTGTTCCAACATCATGGGCAATTATATATTTGGCACCCACAAAACCACCCCTAATTCATAATAAATTTACAAAATATAGAATTAATTCTATTATATACTATTTGATTTTGAAATAAAATATAATATTAAAATATTGTATAAAATTATACCATAGTACAAAATTATTGACTTGGAAACTATTAACATATATAATGGTTTCAAAGAGAGGAAATTGGAGGTATGTTACACCAATGGAGATTTCAAGAAGAGAAAGAAAGAAAATAAAAACAAAATCAGATATATTAAGGGCTGCAAGGCATTTGTTCGAAGAAAAAGGATACGATGATGTTTCAATTGAAGATATAACAGAAAGGAGTGATGTTTCAAAGGGTACATTTTTTAATTACTTTAACAGCAAGGAAGGCCTTTTAAAAGCAATAGCAGAGGAGGAAGTAGATGATATACAGGAACTTTACGAGAGAGAAGGGCAAAACTTTAAATCCTGCAGGGATAGAATAAAGCTGATTATGAAAAGGCTGTTAGATGATTCAATACCATATATGCACTTAACTGGAAGGGTTGTATTTTCTACAATTATTAACTCTAATGAAGATGTCTCGCCTTTCTATGCAATAAATGAAATGATAGACTCACTTGTACAGGAGGGGCAGATGTGCGGTGAATTCTCTAAGGAATATCCGTCTAAATATATTGTTACGGCAATATTAGGAGCATATTATGGACTTATTTTCACATGGTTTGAACACAAAAAAGAGACAATAGGATGGAGCGAGCTTGAATGTATTTTGGATGCTGTCTTTAAAGGCTTTAATAATATTATATAAAAATTTTAAATTTGAGGGGGGTGTATGTTATGGAGAAGGAAGGATATGCAATATCAAAATGGCATAATACAAAAGAAATTTATGAAAGGATAGATAATCTTTTAAAGCAGCCTGTAAGGGGAATAAAAAAAGATGCAATGGATAGATATATTGAATATTTTAATACGAAATGTTCAAAGTCAAAGGAGATAATAACTGAAGCAAAAAAATATATTCCAGGAGGGGTACAGCATAATCTTGCCTTTAACTATCCTTTTCCCATAGTTATAACTAAAGCTGAGGGAGCTTATATGTATGATGCTGACGGCAACAGGTATATAGACTTTCTTCAGGCTGGAGGGCCTACTATTTTAGGAAGCAATTATAAGCCTGTCCAAGAGAAGGTAATAGAGCTTATAAAGGAATGCGGGCCTGTAACGGGACTTTTCAGCGAATATGAGCTTAAAATTGCAAAGCTTATAAACAAGTATATGCCTTCCGTTGAAATGTTCCGTATGCTTGGAAGCGGCACGGAGAGTGTGATGGCAGCAATTAGGATAGCAAGGCTTGCAACTGGAAAGAAAAAGGTTATAAAGCTTGGAGGGGCTTATCACGGATGGAGCGACCAGATGGTTTACGGCCTTCATGTTCCAGGAACAAGAGGGTTTGAAGCTCATGGTATTCCAAGTTCATGTTTTAAACATACTCAGGAGGTATTCCCAAATAATATTGAACAGCTTGAAAGAAAGCTAAGGTTTAATAAATTAAGGGGAGGAACTGCTGCAGTTATAGTTGAGCCCGTTGGCCCAGAGAGCGGAACAAGGCCTATTGATAAGGATTATAATAAAAACGTCAGGGAACTTTGCGACAAATATGGTGCCCTTCTTATATTTGATGAGGTTGTAACAGGATTCAGGATTGGCCTTGGTGGAGCACAGGGATACTTTGATGTTAAACCTGATTTGACTGTATTTGGGAAGATAGTAGCAGGAGGATATCCTGGAGCTGGAGGAGTAGGAGGACGAAGAGAACTTATTGAATGCCTTGCAGCAGGAATTCAGGGGGACAAAAAAAGGGCATATGTTGGAGGAACTCTCGCAGCAAACCCATTAAGTGCTGCAGCGGGGTATTTTACATTACTTGAAATAGAAAAAACGAATGCATGTGAAGTTGCTGGACGTGCTGGGGACAGACTAACAAAGGGGCTTTCAGAGCTTATTGAAAAATATAAACTTCCCTATGTTGCATATAATCAAGGTTCAATATGTCATCTTGAAACAACAGGAACGATGTTTGTAAAGCTTTTGAGCTTAGGCAGTATGAATGAGATTAAAAAACGAAAGAAGATGATGGAGGAGATGGGTGCTGCCTACATGGCGGAGGGTATTATAACTCTTGCAGGAAACAGGATGTACACAAGCCTTGCAGATACAGATGATGTTATCGATGAGGCTTTAAATAGATTTGAAAACGTGTTTAAAAATGTAGACGGAGTTTAAATAAAAATGCCTGCAGAATTTATATTAGCAGGCGTTTTTGTGTGCGCCCGGCATGGGCAACAGCTTGGCGGTGAAAGTCCGCTATGGGTTTGGTAGTGGGAATCATTAGCCAATAGCAAGGGTGTCCATTGTGAGGTGGAATCTGAAGGAAGACGGAGGCAAAGTCCTGGCTCGATGAATAAGAACCACATATGAGGCTGACTTGAGGCGGACGAGTTTGCACAACAAAACAAAGTCCAACACTACCCTAACCTCATACAGTAAATGTGGCGAGTATATTGGATGAAGTCGGTCGCTCTTACTTGGGGAGGTCTAACAGCTATGCCATCATGCAGATATCCTTTGGGGGACAGTTACTTATTATTGAACATTATAATAAAATATCTAAAATTGCATATTTTTGTACGTTGCATTATTATTTTAAAAAATATAAAATCACAATAAACCTTATGCTATAATAAAAAATATAATATTTTTTGAAGGAGATTAAATTGTGATTGAAATAAAGGGAAAATACAACAGCGCTATTGTTTATACTGACAATATAGAAGACGATGCAGCGAGGCAGATTGAAACATTATGCAATCAGGAATTTGTAAAGGGAAGCAAAATAAGAATAATGCCCGATGTACATGCTGGGGCAGGATGTACTATAGGAACTACAATGACCATTGATGATAAAATAGTCCCTAACCTTGTTGGGGTTGACATTGGCTGTGGAATGGAAGTTGTAAAGCTTGAAAACCGCCGTATAGAGCTTTTAAAGCTTGATAAGCTGATTTATGAGAAAATTCCTTCAGGCTTTGATATAAGGGATAAGGAACATAAGTTTAATGATGAAATAGATTTAGGAGAGCTAAAATGCAGGGGTGAAGTGAACCTTATAAGGGCGAGAAGAAGTATAGGCACCCTTGGCGGAGGCAACCACTTTATTGAGGTTAACAAAGACAGCGAAGGCAATCTATATATTGTTGTCCACTCAGGTAGCCGCCATTTAGGTCATGAGGTTGCAACGTTTTATCAGGAAGAAGCCTATAGAGCTTTAAACAAAAACACTAAAAAGGATATTGAAGATTTTATAATGCAGCTGAAGAATGAGGGACGGGATAAGGAAATACAAAAGCTTCTTAAAATAAAAAAATCTGAGGTTTTAACGAAAATTCCAAAGTCCCTTGCCTATGTATCAGGAGAGCTTTTTAAAGATTATATTCACGATATGAAAATAATTCAGCGCTTTGCAGAGCTTAACAGAAAGGCTATAATTGAGGAAATAATAAAGGGTATGAAATTAAAAATTGCTGAACAGTTTACAACTATTCACAATTATATAGATACTGAAAATATGATTTTAAGGAAGGGTTCGGTTTCAGCACAAAGAGGAGAAAAACTTTTGATACCTATAAATATGAAAGATGGCAGCCTTATTTGCATTGGTAAGGGAAATGCAGATTGGAATTTTTCTGCTCCCCACGGTGCCGGGAGGGTAATGAGCAGGACTCAGGCTAAA
This sequence comes from Caloramator sp. E03, assembly GCF_006016075.1. Lineage (NCBI taxonomy): Bacteria > Bacillati > Bacillota > Clostridia > Eubacteriales > Clostridiaceae > Caloramator > Caloramator sp. E03. The sequence continues at coordinate 2,484,294 of NZ_CP040093.1, forward strand.
AATTCTATTACTTTGAGCCAATATAAAAAAATGATGGAAGGGATTTTCACAACATCGGTAAATAAGGAAACGATAGACGAATGTCCCCTCGCCTATAAACCTATGGAGGAGATTATAAAAAATATTGGTGATACAGTAGATATTGTTGAAAGAATAGTTCCTGTATATAACTTTAAAGCAGCGGAATGATGAAAAAGGTGCCACCCAATTGACAATGACAAACTTTTTATAACTGTCCTTTTGGGCAGTTTTTTTTAACATAAAAAGGCTCTTTGTCAATTGTTGGGGCGGGTATTCGATTAGAATGCCTGTCCTATCTTGTTTGAGAGTTATTTTAGAAAGATAAGTTAGATTGGGGAGAGTATCCCACAAAAATTGCAGGACAAAAAGACCAACGTGAGTTGGTTTTCTAAAATTTGGTATTATAATTTACTTTAATTACAGCAATGAAGAATTCTATTTCTAAACCTATCAAAGTTTTTGAAGCCGAAGGCATTTCTTTTAATAACTTTAATTTTGTTATTAAAGCCTTCAGTGCAAGCATTTGTATATGGTATATCAAAAGAATTCACTATTTCATTAAAATACCTGATATAAGTATTAGCACATCTTTCAAATTCTTTAAGGCCGCTACTTTGTGCAAACTTAATCCATTCCTTTAATAAAGTACGAGCTTCTTTAGAAGAAGAGGTAGTATCAATTATTTTTAATAGTTTTTCTTTTAAGGTATGAGCAATAGCTAAATCGCTATTGTAAGAAAACATAACTTGTAATGCGAACTTTGAATCTTCATCAAGTAAGTCAAATCTTTTAAGAATAAGTTTTTTGCTTCTTTTAAAGTATTTTCTTAATTTAACAGATAGCTCTTTTTGAACACGTTTTCTAACTGCTTCTACAGCCCACATAGCGTGCCTAATATAATGGAATTTATCAATAACAATAATAGCATTTTTAAAGTAAGTTTTAGCTAAATCAATATAAGGTTGCCACATATCACAAATAAAATATTCAACACTATCGCGATTTTTAATTTTTTTAAAGTAGTCCGATAGGACGTGAAACTGTCTATCTTTAATAATATCAATAATTTTTCTATTAACAGGGTCAACGATAGAACAATGATATTTAGCACCACCAGAATTACCTTTAAATTCATCAATAGCAATAATTTTAGGTAAAGTAGTAGCAGCAGAATAAGACACATTATTGAAAATGCGTTTTATAGTATCAACAGATAAGTTAACTTTTTTAGCAACACTTGACATACTACAAGTATTAGCAAGTTCATTAATTACATACAGAGATAGAAGATTGGTGATTCTATGATATCGAGGAAGAAATTCAATACTTTCATAGAATCTCTTACCACAAACATTACAACGATACCTACGTTTTTTAATAATAAGAACCGTAGATTTTAAGAAAAAAGGAAGATGTTTAACACGTTGAATTCTATAGTCGTGAACTCTACGAGTTTCAGAATTACAACGAGGACAAGTATGAGGCTTCTTTTTCATTTCTAAATAAATTTCATAGCAAACATTATCAAGTACTTTTGTTATAATAACATCTTTAAAACCCAGTAAATTTTTGATAAAATAATTATTGTGCACTTGTTGGATGCCTCCTTTCAGGTAATATTTTTGTAGTTAATTTAATTTTACCAGGCATCTAAAACAGGTGCATATTTTTTTGTAAAAAAATATGCTGGGGCTACGCCCCAACATATATTATAGAACCCATAAAAAATCAGAGTTCAGAGGGACGGTTACTTATTTCATGCATTTAATATAATAAATTACAGAGGACGGTTACTTATTTCATGTATTTGATATAAAATTTTCGTATAGGAAATTAAAAAGGGGTACTTGAGAGAGGAGAGCTCTCTTTTTTTATAATAAATAATAGAAAAAGGGGGACGGTTACTTATTTCGTGCATTTAATATGAAATTTTCATATTAAAAATAATAAAAGGAATAACCCCTATGAAGCAGATTAATTCTTTTAAATATTAAACTAATAAGTAACCGTCCCTCCATACTCCACACTTTCACACACTACAATACACTTTTCATATCATCCTTTATTTACGGTTCTATATTTAGCATTGGAGGCTATTCCTTCTACCAAAGAATGTTTGAATTGGGGATACTATCGAAAGTAATTTAGAATACAAAAGTAACAGATCATGATTAATCAATAGCCACAACGAAGGCATGAAAAAGTTTGTCACTTTCAACTGGGTGGAAGTTTTTTTTCTCTATTCTCCATATTCGGTGCCAGGCACCAAAGATGGAGAAAACTTTTTCACACTAATCATCCCTATATACCCGAGTCTGTCTCACGATTAATCTAATAGCATATAATAAGTAACCGTCCCCAGGCTTGTCCCCAGGCATGTCTTATTTGCAATATAAGCTAATAGAAGTATAATTATTATGATAAATATAAAAGGATGTATTTATAAGGATGTTATTGTTACATAAGATGCAGAAAAGGGAGTGTTGTTGTGAGTACATGGATATTTCAAGATAATCCTAATTTTTTTGATATAGATAATTACTTAAAAGGAAATCAAATAATAACTTGGTCTATAAGGCAAAAACAGTACATTGATGTTATTAAAGAAAAAGATAGAGTTTTTATATGGCGTTCAGATGGAAAGATTAAAAATAGCGGTGGAGTAGTTGCCCTATGTGAAGTTGTTAAAACACCATATATTGATCAAAATGGAAAATATGTTGCTGATTTGAAGGTATTAGAGTATAGATTAAGTGAAGATGAAGGAATGCTTTTAAGAAGCTATCTTAAGGAAGTTCCTAAAACTATGAATCTTCCCATCCTAAAGATGACACAAGGTACCAATTATAAGCTAAATGACAAAGAGTCAGAGGCTTTACTTGAATATTGGCAAAATCCCAAATTTTTAAAGGATGCTGCCAATATGCCAAGGATAGAAAAATATCTTCAAATTTTTAAGGAAGAAGCTGTAACATGGTTTGATAAGTGTGATTTTATAAAAGAAAACTATAAATTTTTTATAGAGTTTAAAAGAAAAGAAAATCTTGAAAAAATGGAATGGGATGATATACAAACTTTGGGAGAGCATATAAATGCATTTAGAATGCCCCTTGCAAGGAAAAGAGCCCTTGGCAAGCCCAATGCTGATATTGAGAAATATAGAAACAGCTTCATATATTTAATATATGGGGATGAACCTTTGGAGATAAGAATAGATAAATTTCTTACAAATGAAGAATATAGTTTATTTGGTTTTGGAGAATCAGCTCTAAGTGAAATAATAGGGAATATTTATCCAGAAAAATTCTGTTTTTTTAATCAAAGGGACAAGGTAGCCCTTGAAAACATTTTAGGTATTATTCCGCCCTATTCAAAGAATGACAAATTCTCAGATAAGTTTATTAAGTTTCATAAAGCAATTGAGGAAAATGAAATTATAGATAAATATTTACAAGTTGTGGGAAAACACACGAATCTGCCAATATTTTATGAAATAGATCAGTTCTTTAGTTTCTTATATGAAAAATATGGAGAAATTGAAGAATTGGATGAAAAAGTAGAGACAAATTATTGGACGCTTTCTGCTGGAGATAATGGATCTATGTGGGAGGATTTTTATAAAAATAATATTATTGCAATAGGATGGGATGAACTTGGCGACTTGAATCTTTATAGTAGTAAGAGTGAAATAAGTGATAAATTAAAAGAAATGTATGATCAGAGCAAAGATTATAATAATACTGCTTTGGCTTGTTATCAATTTTCAAAGGATATGAGTATAGGAGATTTTGTATTTGTTAAAAAAGGTTTTAATACTATTCTTGCCTATGGTCAGGTTGTATCTGATTATTATTTTGATTCATCGAGGGAAAAATTTAAAAATGTCAGGAAGATTGATTGGATAAAAATCGGTAGTTGGGATTGCAGCAATAATAAAGTAGCAAGTAAAACACTTACAAATATTACTCCTTACAAAGATTTTGTCAAAAATCTTCTAAAGATTGTTGGCATTGAAGAGGCGGAAAATAAAAGTGACAATAATATAGAAGACAGCGATGAAAAAATTTATGAAGAATATAATATGGAACAGCTTTTAAAAGAAGTATTTATTTCTGCTGACAAGGTAGAGGAGATAATTGATGCTGTGAATTATAAGAAAAATATAATACTGCAAGGGCCCCCAGGAGTTGGGAAAACATATATTGCAAAGAGGATTGCCTTTGCTCATAGTAAAGTAAAGGATAATAAGAAGATTGAAATGGTTCAGTTTCATCCAAGTTATTCCTACGAGGACTTCATAAGGGGTTATAAGCCGAGCATTGATGGAAATTTTAAATTAAAAGATGGTATATTTTATAATTTTTGCAATAGAGCAATAAATGATCCAGAGCATAATTACTATTTAATAATCGATGAAATAAACAGAGGTAACTTATCAAAAATATTTGGAGAACTTATGATGCTAATAGAATCTGATAAAAGAGGATTTGAATATGCTGTAACCCTAACATATTCTGAAGGAGAAGAAAAATTTTTTGTACCTGAAAATCTTTATATAATTGGAACTATGAACACAGCAGATAGATCTATTGCACTTGTTGACTATGCATTAAGGAGAAGATTTTCATTTATTGAACTTGAGCCTGCATTTGAAAACCAAGCTTTTCAAGAATATTTAATATCAAAGGGAATAAGCAGAGGATTTATTGATAGAATTATTGAATCAATAAAAGAAATTAATAGTGAAATAGAAAACGATAAAATTAATCTTGGAAAAGGGTTTAAAATAGGTCATAGCTATTTTTGTCCAACTAATAAAGTTGATGATGAAGAAAAGTGGTTTAAAAGTATAATAAAGCTTGAAATTGAGCCTTTACTTAGGGAATATTATTTTGATGATGAAGATAAAGTGAGTGGTTTACTTGCAAGACTACGATAGAATTCCTGTTAGAAATATTTATTATATGCTTTGTTATGCTTGGGATAGACTCAAAGAAAAAGATGAAGTCAAGGTGAGTCAATCAGATTTTTCAGATATTTATAATCTGCTTTCAAGAGTTTTAATAAATAATCTTGAAAAGCTTATAAAAAAGGGATTTTACAAAGAATATAATGTTAATTATAAGGAAACTTCCACACTTAGAGGAAAAATAAATTTCAATGATAGTTTGAAGCATTTTGGATTTAAAAGAGGAAAACTTTATTGTGAATTTGATGATTTTAGTTATAATATACTTTATAATCAAATAATTAAAACAATATTATATATTCTAATTAAATACAAATATCTTGATGAAGAATATAAAGAAAAAATATATGAAATGCTTAATTATTTTGAAGATATATCTTTATTAAGACTAAAAAGTGAGCATTTTTCAAAAGTAAAACTAAATAAAAATAATTTATATTATGGATTTGTGTTAGATATATGCCAGCTAATTTTTGATAACTGTCTTATAGATGAAAGTAAAGGTGATTTTTTATTTAAAGATTTTGAAAGAGATGATAGAGCAATGGCATATCTATTTGAAAATTTTGTCCGTAATTTTTATAAAAGAGAATGTAAGGAGTTTAAAGTTTATAGGGAAAATATAAATTGGGCTGAAAAAGATAGTAAGGTTGATTTGCTTCCGATAATGCAGACAGATATTTCTCTTGAAAGTGCTGATAGAAAAATTATTATTGATACAAAGTATTATAAAAACTCACTTTCTAATAATTATGGAGCAGAAAAACTAATTAGCAGCAATTTATATCAATTATTTGCCTATCTTAAAAATATAGAATATAAAAGCGATAAGGACATTAATGCAGAAGGTATTCTTATTTATCCTAAAACCAGCAAAGAGCTTAACTTAAGATATGTTATACATGGACATAAAATAAAAATATGTACAGTTGATTTAAATAGGGATTGGCAGGTTATACATAACAGGCTTATAGAAATAATAAGGCAGGGTTAAGGGAAAGAAGTATAATTATAATAAAACATAAAGTGGTGAAATTATGGATGGTATTATTAAAAGTAAAATAGATGAATTTCTAAAAAAAGCACAAGAAATTTGTGAAATTAATTTTGCCTACATTTTTGGATCCTACGCAAGGGGAGAGCAAAACGAAAACAGCGATATAGATATTGCCATCATGCCTCAAAAAAACTATGATGACATAGAAGAAGTTTTTATTAGAGGGAACTTAATAGAAATTGGGAAAGAAGTGTTTAAAAAGGATGTTGATGTAGTATTTTTAAATATAGATTCTATTTTTTTAAAATATGAGATTATAAGGGATGGTATTGTTATAAAAGATAGTATCGATAGAATATCCTATGAATCCTTGGTAATTAGAAAATATTTAGATTTTAAATATTATAGTGATTATTATAATGAAGTTATTCTAAATAGTATAAAAGCTAAAAATAGGGGTGTATAGTATGGTTAACAGGGATGTTGTACTTACAAGAATAAGCAAACTTAATGAGTATTTGGATTTTTTAAAAGAAATTCAAAAGTATTCCATTGAGGAATACCTAAATAGCCCTATGATATACGGTTCTGCGGAAAGGTTTTTGCATTTATCAATAGAGTGTATTATTGATATAAGTAGCCATATTATCGCTGATATGAGATTTAGAAAACCAGCCAGCAATAGGGAAATATTTGAGATACTCTATGAAAATAAAATAATAAATGATTCTCTAAAAGAAAAATTGAGCAATATGGCTGGATTAAGGAATATATTAGTTCATGATTATATACTTAATAAGAGAATAGTATATGAGATAATAAAAAATAATTTAAAAGATATCGAGGATTTTGTAAATATAATAATAGAATATATTTAAAATAAATTGACAAAAGATAAGATTATATTGAAAGCAAATTTTTTAATCAAATTAGTGATATAACACCTCTACTTTTATAAGTGGGGGTGCTTACAGAAAAAAGTGCTGCCATCAAATTACAGTTGGCAGCACTTTTTTCCTTTCTTCTCCATCTCCGGTGCCTGGCACGGAAAATGGAGAACTTATAAATTTTTCATATAATAAATATAATAAGTAACAGGTCATGACTAATGAATAGCCACAACGACGGCATGAAAAAGTTTATGGTTTTTCAAAGGTAACAGAAGGGACGGTTACTTATTATATTAAATAATAGACATAATATTTTATACATGTCCCCCTGATTTTGTAGATATTGTGTATGAAATAAGTAACCGTCCCTTAGCTTGCTTTGGCTTGAACTTTTTTCCTTTTTTGTAAATGGACATTTTCACACTAACTGATCCGATTTCGAGTTGTATGAATTAGACCTCTCTGCCATCTCTCCATCTAAATCATATGATAAGTCTAATATATTTATATCACATGATAAATTTTATTTACTTTCTAATACTTGTTATGTTATAATCCTAATATCGAATTTCGATATCGTATATTGATAGAGGTGCAATATGGAAAATAAAATACTTAGAAAACTTTTTCTTGGTTTTATTGAATTACACATTCTTCATCATGCTAAAAAATGCCCCTTTTATGGTTCTTGGATGATAGAAGAACTAAAGGAACATGGATACGATATAAGCCCTGGAACACTATATCCCATTCTTCATACACTATGCAGCGAAGGTTTGCTTGTTGTTGAATCTAAAAATGTTGAGGGTAAAATTAGAAAATACTACTCAATAACAAAAGAAGGAGAAGAAATATTAAATAAGGCTACCGAAAAAGCTATAGAACTTATAAAAGAAATTGGAGGTTAAAATATGTTTGAAATAAAGAATATAAAATTTAAAGACATATTAGATATTGAACATTTAATAATACCTGAAGAAAAGATAACAAGTATAGTAGGGGAAAGTGGCAGTGGTAAAACTACTTTACTAAAAATGTTAAACAACATTATATCTCCAGATGAAGGTGAAATTTTATATAAAGGAAAAAACATCAATGATTTTGATGCCATAGAACTTAGACGAAAAATTACTATGCTTCCTCAAAATCCTGTTATTTATAAAGGAAATATATTGGACAACATACTTATAGGTAAAAAGTTTGCAAAATCTACTGACTATGATATAGAAGAAATAAAAAAACTTATGAAGGAATTCAGCATAGATAAAGACCTTAATTCACCTGCTGATAACCTATCGGGAGGTGAAAAACAAAGACTTTGTATAATAAGGGTACTAATTATGAATCCTGATGTAATACTTTTAGATGAACCATCATCTGCACTTGATGAAAAAACAGAGGAAAAAGTAATAAACTATATTTGTAATTATGTAAAACAAAACAATAAAACACTTGTTATGGTTACTCATTCAAGTGAAATTGCTAAAAAATATTCTGATCACATTATTGAGATTAATAAAAGGAGTTGAAACTATGAATGGTGCTGTTGACTTGTCTTTGATTCAAGTTGTTTCTGCATATATATTTATTTTAATTCTTCTTTTTATAGTTAGAAAACGTGAATTAAATAGAGAAAAGGAAATAATTATTGCAACTACAAGAATGACAGTTCAGCTTATTTTAACTGGGTTTATACTAACATATATATTTAAAAATCCAAATGTTTTTATCACAATTTTAATTGTAGGCTTTATGGAGATATTTGTTATAAGCAATATATTAAAAAGAAATAAAACTAAGCTATCAAATGAACTTAAAAATGTAATTACTATTTCTATGTTAGCTGGAACACTGATTAGTTTATTATATTTTTTACTTATCGTTATAAAAATAAAACCTTGGTTTAATCCACAATATCTCATACCCCTTGCTGGCATGATTGTTGGAAATTCTATGACTGGAATAAGCCTTGGAATAAACAAGCTGATTGATGGAGTTACAAACCAAAGAGATATGATAGAATGTTCACTAATGCTTGGTGCAACACCAAAGGATGCATGTAAATCAATAATAGATAATGCCTTTGATTCGGCAATACTGCCAACAATAAACTCAATGGTTGGAATGGGAATTGTGTTTTTGCCTGGTATGATGACAGGACAAATACTATCAGGCTCGCTTCCTCTTGTTGCAATAAAATATCAAAGGTTCTATAATAAATGTTGGGGTGGTAAACCTCAACATTTTTATTTAAATAGAAAAAAGCACTTTATTCAGATGCCAACTTTGCTAAAATAAAATTAACCAAAACAAAATTTTAGAAAGGAGGCATCCAATAAAGTGCTTAAGTATAATTTTATCAACAATTTACTAAACTTAAAAGATGTTTTTGTAAAAAACGTTGTTAATAAAGATGATTTTATTGAGATATTTGTTGAAACTAAAAAGAAACCACATGTTTGTCCAGTTTGTGGCTATACTACATCTAAAGTTCATGATTACAGAAAACAAAGAATTAAAGATGTACCCATTCAGTTTAAAAAAACTTTTATCATTCTTAGAAAAAGGAGATTAGTATGCTCAGAATGCGGTAAGCGCTTTTATGAAAAGCTAGATTTTCTTCCACGCTATCATAGAATGACAAACCGCTTATCTTTCTTCATAATTAACGAACTATCTAATGTTAATAGCATGAAGCATGTTTCCTTAAAAGCCAATGTTTCCACCCATACTGTAAAACGCATTTTTGATACTGTTAGTTATACTGCGTATTCTTTGCCTGAAGTTATATCTATTGATGAATTTAAAGGTAATTCTGGTGGCTCAAAATATCACTGTATATTAGTTGATCCTGTTAATCATAAAGTAATTGATATTATTAAAGATAGACGATTTCATATCCTTTCGGATTACTTTAGAAATTTTAAAAACAGGGATAAGGTAAAATATGTAGTTATTGATATGTGGAGTCAATATGCTGACATTGCTAAAACATACTTTAAAAATGCAACTATCATCATAGATAAGTTCCACTTTATGCGCTACAACACCTGGGCTATAGAAAACGTTAGAAAGCGCATTCAAAAGAATATGGATAAGAAACTAAGGCGATATTACAAAAAAAGTCGAAAACTCATTCTTGCTAGAAAAGATTCCTTAGATGAAGACTCTAAGAGACAACTTGAAATTATGCTTTTATACAATGATGAATTAAGACATGCCCATTACCTTAAGGAATCCTTTTACAAAATTTCAGATGCAAGGTCTGCTTCTGAAGCAAAAATATTACTAAAGGAATGGATTGAGATAGCAAGAAAAAGCGGTATAAAAGAATATATTTCATGTGCAGAAACTTTAAGCAGGTGGTTTAAGGAAATAGTTAATTCCTTTGATGTTCCTTATACGAATGGATGTGTTGAAGGTTTTAACAACAAGATTAAAGTTATTAAAAGAAATGCGTTTGGGTTCAGAAATTTTAACAGGTTTAGAAATAGAATTCTGCATTGTTGCAAGTAATTGATTACTGTACTCTATTTTTCAAAAACCAACATTAGTTTGGTCTTTTTGTTATGCCCATTTTTAGAGAATTTTTGATTCACTTTCTTTAATTCGTTAAAACTTCTTGAAAATTAGCAAGGGCAGGCATTTGAATAAAATGCCCACCCCAACTATTGACATAGAACCATATCAAATTGCTATTATGCTTGGAATATTAGGGAGCGTTTCAATAACAGTAATTACATTTTTGAATCTAGGATATAAAACGTTTTTTAATAGTAGAATGCAGCTTAAAAGAGAGGGATAAGCATACCCTCTCTTTTAAAATTACTGACTAAATTCATCTTATAAAACTCTATCTATAACCTCAAGTCTATGGTTAGCCATTTATTACATTCTAAATCACAAAATGTTTCTAAGGTACAAACATGAATTTCATAAAAAATAGGCATTTGTGCTTTTTTTACTGCTTATAAAAGGAGGATTAAATAAAAATAATAAGTAACCGTCCCCCTAAATGAATTTTAATGCTAATTCAAATCCATCCCTTATTGCCTCAACAGCTGATGCTACGTTATTACAATCACCTATAAAAATATATTTTTTATTATTTTTTAAAGGTGTAAATCTATCATCTGGTTTATATCCTAATGCTACAACAATATCATCAAATTCTTGAACCACTTCTTTTCCTTCTAAACTATAAATAAGCTTATTTCCATCAATATTTTTTATATTTGCATTTGTAATAATTTCTATGTTATGCATTTTAATTCTGTTTAAAATTAATCTTTTTGTCATTGGAAATACATTTTCTAATACATTACTTTCTTTTTCTAAAATTATTACATTTTTATTAAATTGGGCTAAATATTCTGCAGTTTCAATTCCAGTTAATCCTCCACCAATCACTATAATATACTTCCCTTTTGGCATTTTCCCTGTTAAAACATCAGATGCAAAGTAAAATCCATCTAAATTTTCTATATTATTAGGAACAGAACCTGTTGCTATTATAACTTTGTCATGGGGTAAATTCATAATTTGTTCTATATTCATTTTATTATTTAAATGTATATTAACATTAAGATTTTTCAAATCTCTTTCTAAATAATCAATAACTTGTCCTATTTTTTGTTTAAAAGGTGGAACCTTTGCAATATTAAGCTGTCCTCCTAATTTACATGTCTTTTCGTACAAATCAACATTATGACCTTTTTTAGCTAAATACTTAGCAGCAGACATACCAGAAGGGCCACCGCCTATTACTGCTATTTTTAAAGTTTCTTTAGTATTTTCATTAAATTCTGATTCTCTTCCAACTTCAGGATTTATAAGGCATGAAACAGGCAACCCTTTCAAAATATTTGCAATACATGCTTGATTGCAGTGAATGCAATATCTAATTTCTTCAAATTTACCATTTTTAATTTTTGATATTAGATCTGGATCACATATCAAATTCCTTGCAATACCTATGAAATCGGCAACATTATCTTCTAATATTTTTTCCCAATCCATAAAATTTCCAAGCTTGTTTGCAGCTATAATTGGTATGTTAATATTTTCTTTTATTCTTCTCACTAAATTTACTAAGAGTTTGTCTTGGATTTCCATTGGTGCTATATGATATTCAGCTTTTTCTCCAACCCCTGCTGAAAGACTAATACAATCTGCTCCATATTTCTCAAGCATTTTTGATAGTTTTATACTTTCGTCAATATCAAAACCATTTGGAAGAAAATCACTAACATTAATTCTGCAACTAACTGCTATATTGGGAACTCTCTCTTTAACTTTATATAATATATCTAAAGCAAATTTAGCTCTTTTTTCAAAACTTCCACCATATTCATCATTCCTGTTATTTTTATATGGTGACAAAAAGTTATTTACAAACCAACCATGAGCAAAATGAAGTTCTACTAAGTCAAAGCCTGCTTTTTTAGCTCTAAAAGCGGCCTGTGCAAAGTCTTCTATAAAATTTTTAATTTCTTGTATATTAAAATCCTCAGGTTTAAATTTTGGATTATGCATGGCAAGCTGTATACCTGCTATTGAACCATTTTTATGTAATATATTAGATAATTTATTTAATCCTTCTATCTTATCATCGTTATCGATACCAAGCTGATTTAAAAAAAACTTTCCTAAAGTGTTTACATAGCTTGCCTCTACTATGACTAATGAAACATCCTTTGATCTTTTATCATAATATTCCATTTCTCTATCAGTAACAAATCCATTACAGGCTAAATTAGTAACTGTAGGTAGCATAATAAATCTGTTTTTTAAATATATATTTCCTATTTTACCACTATCAAAAAGCATCTTTAAGCATCTCCTTTATTTACGCTAATTTTAAACGATATGTGAGACTATTAAACTTATCAAAGAAATAAATGAACTTGATATAATACCTAAATATAGTGGCTTAAGTCCTACCTTTTTCATTGATGCTATACTTAAATCTAAACCTAATCCTGCCATAGCTAAAGTCATTAAATAACCATCTGTTTTAACAAGCAAGTCCAATGTATTTTTAGGGATTTGTATAGTAGAATTAATTATAACTATCAAAAGAAATAAAATTACAAAATATGGAATAGAAATATTTTTTAAACTAAACTTACTATTTTCTTTTTTTGATGAAGTTAAACTTAATATTATCGTAACAGGTATAATAAATAAAACCCTTGTTAACTTAACAATAGTTGCCTGCGTTCCTGCATCATTCGAAACTGTAAAACCTGCTGCAACAACCTGGGCAACTTCATGTATTGATGAACCTGCCCAAATACTGTATATTTGTTGATTCATTTTAAAAAGTTTGAATATAACTGGATAAACAAACATAAATATAGTTCCTAAAAGCGTTACAACACCTATAGAATAGGCAATATCTTCCTCATCTGATTTTATAATAGAATTCACAGCTGCAATGGCTGCAGCTCCGCATATAGACATTCCTGTTGCTAATAATGTAGTTAAATTTTGTTTTAGATTAAACTTCTTTCCAAGATAATTTGTAAAAAGTATAGTTGATGTGGTTGAAATTAAAATAACAATTACAGCTTTAGGACCAATTTTTAGAATTTGTGAAAAACTAAGCTTAAATCCCAGCAGGACTATTGCTATTCTAAGTACCTTTTTAGAGCAGAATTTAATTCCTCCTTCAAATTTTTCAGATATACCTACCGTATTTTTTATTAATGCTCCAAGTATAATCGCTATTATGAGTGTGCTTAAATTGAGTTTTTTTATTATCCATATATTTTGAAGTAAATATGCTGTAATAGTAACAATTATACTTGCTGCAATACCTAAAATAATTTTTATATTCATATTTTCACCTCCATCCCTTATTTTAAATTGAAATATATCATAAGTAAAATTATATTATTTTATAATATAAATAACTAAATACTTATATTGGAATAGAATTATATACATAATCAACAAAAACATTTATTAGATTAGAAAAGTATTTATCCTTATGATATATAAAATAAAACTTTCTTTTTAAGTTAACATCTTTTATTTTAAGCATCGAGATAAGTCCTAATTTTATTTCGTCATTAATACATCTTTTAGATATACAAGAAATACCCAAATTAGATATAACAGCTTTTTTGATAGCTTCTGTATTTCCAAGTTCAAAGGCTGTTTTATATTCTATATTATTTTTTAAAAATGTCTTTTCAAAAACTTCTCTTGTACCACTTCCGGCTTCCCTTAGTATAAACTTCTCATTTTTTAAGTCTTCTTTATCTACTTCGTAAAAATTAGATAATCTGTGATTTGAAGATACTATAACCACAAGCTCGTCATCACAAAAATCCTTAACTACTATTTCATCTGAATAAATAGGGCCTTCAACAAAGGCAATATCAATTTTGTTTTCCAATAACATATTTTCAATAATCTTTGTATTTTCGATTGCAATTGAAATTTCAACATCTTTGTATATATTATTAAAACTTCCTATTATTTTAGGAAGAAGATAAATTCCTATTGTTGTACTTGCTCCTATTCTTAATTTACCGCACTTTAGATTGTTTATATTGCCAATTTTAGTTCTACATTCATCATAAATATTTAAAATTCGCCTGACATAACCTAAAAAAATTTCTCCCTCATAGGTTAAACAAAGTTTCTTTCCAATTCTTTCGAAAAGTTTAACACCAAGTTCATCCTCTAATTCAGATATAACCATACTAACTGCTGGCTGAGTTATATATAAATTCTTTGCTACTTCAGTCATGTTAAGTGATTTAGCTACTTCATAAAATATTTTAAGCTTTCTTTCGTTCATATTTAGCCTCCTTATTGATTTTTGGGACGGTTACTTATTATTGATTAATACATTACAATTTCTAAAAAGTGATGAAAGGTAAATAACATTATTAGAGTTATTAAAAATTATGAAATTTAATTGATATATGTTACTTAAATTATAATAGCTTGTCCAACTTTATTTTAAGTTTAAAAAATATTAATTAAAATTTTTTATTTTTATATTGAAATTGTTGTAAATTTTTACAATAAACAGCTATGCTCCTATTGATAGTATTTCCTCTGCTATTACTTTATATCTTTCTTCTTTAATAAGCTCTCTTCCTATGGAGCATAGCCTCGAAACATTGGCTTGCCCCGTATTTCCAAGTATCCTGCATATATCGGCACACTTTAAATCGCAAAACTTTCTCAGTACAAAGCAAAGCACAGCCTTTGCTTCTTTTGCATCCTTTGCTCTTTTTATCTTTAGCATAAGCTTATCTATATTAAACTTTCTTATAATTATATCTATTATTCTATCAGGGGATAGATCCCTTACAAGTACAGTTCTCATACTCCTATATTCTGTAGGCTCATTTTTAAATTCTTCCTTTTGGGCATCTACTAAGCTTTTTACTTTAAATATAAGATCTCTGTACATTGCCCTTGCGGCAGCGTCTTTTAAGCTAAAGATAGATAAAATAAAGTCTTTATCGATAAGTTCAAACTCATCAACCCTTTGGGCTAAAAATATACCTAAGGATGAAAAAGGGTAATCTTGTGGATTTGTTTTATATTCCTTGATATCTGTTGCATTAAAGTGAACATAAGCTGTTAAGGCAAGGAGATACCTATCGTCTTTAACTATTTTGCTTTTAAATCTGTCTTGAAAAAGGTGGCCATGTCTTTCATATCTTTTGTTAAAATACATAGCATATTTATAGTTTATAAAATGCATAATCTTTGAGATATCGGCTCCATTAGCATCAATAATAAAATGGGCGTGATTATCCATAAGGCAGTAGGAGTAAACTCTAAATTCGAATTGATCTTGAGCTTTTTTCATAAAATCTAAATATTTTGCTTTATCATTTTCGTCGATATAAAGATTTACCTCAGAAATACTTTTTACCATGATGTGATAAATTGAATCGAAGGATTTTTCACGTGCCAATCTTGGCATAATAAAACACCTCCAGCTTAGATTATATTTTTAGTATTATTTTTCCAAGATGGAGGTGTTTTTATCCATTAAATTGTAAAGTTACAATGATAAATAAGCAACAGGCCATGACTAATCAATAGCCACAACGATGGCATGAAAAAGTTTTAGGCTTGTCAAAGGTAACAGCAGGGACGGTTAATTATTATATTAAATAATAGACATAATATTTTATAGATGTCCCCTTGATTTTGCAGATATTGTGTATGAAATAAGTAACTGTCCCCTGGCTTGAACTTTTTTCCTTTTTTGTAAATGGACATTTTCACACTAACCGTCCCAAAGTTGCAAAGTTCTACCAAAGTTTTAGTCCCACAAGTAACAGGTCATGACTAATGAATAGCCACAACGACGGCATGAAAAAGTTTGTCACTTGTTAACTGGGTGGGAGTTTTTTTCTCTATTCTCCATCTTCGGTTCCAGGCACCAAGGATGGAGAAAACTTTTTCACACTAACCGCCCCTCCCAATACCATAAATTACAAAAATAAGTAACCGTCCCCAAAGACATACCACCGAATACCTGTTAACGGAATTTGCAAAAATAAGTAACCGTCCCCAGCACCCTAGCACCCCTCAGCACCTACAGTTCCAAGCATTTACCCAGTATTTAGATTCTTTACTGTGCTCCGTAGATGAATTCTTTAAGTCTTTTTTTGTTTTCATTCAAATTAGGTACAAGGACAGCCATTCCTCTTATGTTTTCGCTTTTAAAAGTGCCATCAGCGGGTATTCTAAATTGGATTATATTATTCGTGTCAAATTTGGCAGCATCTAATGATAGTGATAAAATTTCTTTATTTGAAAGGTTGGTTTCCACATAAGGTAGCATTTCAGATATTGTAGATGTAAGTTTTATAATTCCTTGAGCCTTTAATTTTTTAAAGATTTGATTTAATACCTCTCTTTGTCTTTCAGTTCTTTCATAGTCTCCATTACCAACATATCTTATTCTTGCGTATGCAACTGCCTGTCTACCATTTAATGTATTTACTCCCGCATTAACATCAGGTACAGTATTATTATTTAGTCTATTTAATTCTTTAAGATACATATTTAAAACCTTTGCTTCATCAGATGTTACATTAATTGTTACTCCACCAATCGTATCGATTAATTTTTCAAGTCCTAAAAAATCAACTGTAACGAACTTTTCAATGTTAAGGCCAAAATTTGAATTAATGGTTTTTATTGCAAGGGCTGGTCCACCAAATGCATAAGCGGCATTAATTCTATTACTTCCTTTTCCAGGTATTGGGACATACATATCACGCATTAATGATGTAGCTTTAACAACTTTTTTATCATTATCAATAGAAATAATCATTATGCAGTCAGTTCTTGAATTTTCATCAGGATTTCTTCTATCAAGCCCAAAAAATAAAATATTTGTTATACCAGTATTTTTCACTTCCTCTTTGTTTTCTTCCGTGTTTATTCCAAGATCTGTATTATTTTTTGATATTTCCATTTTTTTAATCTTGCCTATTAATGATAAGCTTATGTATCCTATAATTGAGAAAATAAAAATAATAATTATGATTAATGAAAAAACTATCTTTTTAGTTTTTGTTTTAATCATTTTCATCACCTTTAAAAGAAATTTTTGGTAATTAATCTTAAAATAAAACGTTATTCTGAAACTTATTGTATCCTATCATGCAAAGATAATTCAATGCAAATTTTACCATAAAATTATAACATAAATATGATCTTGACAAAATAATAAATTTAAAATATGTTACATTTAAAGTTATTCAGTATAAAAGATAGAGGTGTATATATGAAAAAAATAATATTTTTATTTTTAATAATTATAATTATGCCTGCAGTTTTAGCCTTTTCAAAGGGAGGATATAAATATATTCCTAAATCTGATCCAACTGATGCTATCGATAAAATAGAAACGGCTTATATGTTAGGAGGTAATATTGAAATTTCTCAAAGTGATATTAACAATATATTAGGGCAGCTCGTTGAAAAACGTTTTAATAGTGGTAGAATTTCAATTCAAGATGTGTGCTTTTATATTAATAATAATAAATTAAACATTATTTTAAAATCAAAATATAATGGCATAACCTTTTATCCTGGTATTTCAGCAAATTTGGAGTATAATGATGAAGGTTTAGTAATAAGTATATCTTCTGCAAAAATAGGATATTTTCCTATACCAAAATTTGTAATAAACAAATTTGTTAATGAATATTCAAATGATTATATAAAAATTCAAAAAAATAAAATACTCATTACAAAATCTATTATTCCATTGAATTTAAATAATTTATATATTAATGATAATAAAATTGTACTTGAAATTAAGAAAAATATAATTTCGAAGCAATATTACAATAATAATATAAATCAGCAGACTGAAAATAAATCAAACAATAACCTAAATAAACAAGTTAAAACTGATAATAATATATCTGTTCAAAATAAAAATAATATAAATACTGTTGAACCTGAGTACAAAAAATATCTTGCTGAAGTTAGCAGTCAGATAAATGGAGCTATATTAGAAGTTAAAACTTCAAAAGAAAAGGAAATACTTAAGAATATTCAAAGGGTTATAAGTGAAGTTTCTAAAAATCCCTCATATCCCTATAAAACCGAAGTAGATAAAGTTAAATCATATTATAATAATTTAAGTAATGAAGAAAAAAATAGAATTAAAAAAGCAATAATTAATAATGTTGATATAGGAAATGTATTAAGACTAATAAATATATTTGGAGTATAGCCTGCATTGCAGGCTTTTTAAGTTTAATGCATACTTTATATTCAAAATTCTAATATTATTTGATACAATATTATTAGAAGGTGTTACTACATAAATAAGTCTGAATATTTTTTATATTTATTTTGTTTTTAAGGAGGTAAAAAATGATAAAAAATTTTGATCAACTTTTAGAAATTGCAAAACAAAGACCTAAAATGAGGCTTTCAGTTGCAGCAGCACAGGATGAGGAAGTACTTCTTGCGGTTGATTCTGCAAAAAAGCTTGGCTTAATTGATCCTATTTTAGTTGGAGACATTGAAAAAATAAAAAAAACATCTTTTGATTTAAATGTAGACCTGGCAGGATATGAATTGATTGATTGCAAAAATATAACAGAATGTGGTAAAGTTGCTGTATCACTTGTTGCAAAAGGTGATGCAGACTTTTTAATGAAAGGCCTTATTCCAACAGCAGACCTTTTAAGGGCGGTTCTTGATAAAGAAACTGGACTTAGAGGAAGTGGCCTTTTAAGTCATGTTATGGTATATAGTACTTCCAATTACCATAAACTATTATTCTTAACTGATGGTGGAATGGTAACCTATCCTGATTTAGCTCAAAAGGTTCAGATAGTTAATAATGCTGTTAAGGTTGCAAAAGCCCTTGGAGTAAGCCCTATAAAGGTTGCACCACTTTGTGCAGTTGAAGTTGTTAATCCTGACATGCAAGCAACTCTTGATGCTGCACATCTTTCAAAGATGAGTCAAAGAGGACAGATTAAAGATTGCATAATAGATGGACCTCTTGCCCTTGATAATGCAATTTCAAAGGAGGCAGCAAAGCATAAGGGAATAGAAAGCACAGTTGCAGGAGATGCCGATATACTTCTTGTTCCAAACATTGAATCAGGAAACATGCTTGGTAAATCTCTAACTTACTTTGGAAATGCAAAGTCAGCAGGAATAATAATGGGAGCAAAATGCCCTATTGTTCTTGTTTCAAGAGCTGATACCCATGAATCAAAACTTTACTCAATAGCCCTTGGATGCTTTGCAGCAGATATTAAATAATAAAATGGGGGATGGGAGTCATGAAAAGGATAATGTCAGGAAATGAGGCTATAGCAAGAGGTGCTTATGAAGCAGGCTGTACAGTAGCTGCAGCATATCCTGGAACGCCAAGCACAGAAATACTTGAAAATACAGCTTTGTATAAGGAAATATATTCAGAATGGTCACCAAATGAAAAGGTGGCTGTTGAGGTTGCATGTGGTGCGTCAATTGCAGGGGCAAGATCGATTTGTGCAATGAAGCATGTTGGACTTAACGTTGCAGCAGATCCCATGTTTACTATGGCTTATGAGGGAGTTAACGGAGGGCTTATAATAATTACTGCAGATGACCCTGGAATGCACAGCTCCCAAAATGAGCAAGATAATAGATATTATGCACCCCATGCAAAGGTTGCAATGGTAGAACCTTCAGATTCACAGGAATGTAAGGATTTTGTAAAATACGCCTTTGAAATAAGCGAAAAATTTGATACAGTTGTTCTCTTTAGAATAACTACAAGAATAGCTCACAGCAAGAGCATAGTTGAACTTAAGGAAAGATGTGAAGTTGGAGTTAAGGAATATAAAAAGGATATTGAAAAATATATTATGATACCAGCTCATTCAAGAGTTAAACACTATGAAGTTGAAGAGAGGCTTTTAAGATTGCAAGAATACTCAAATAACTGCCCATTAAACAGAATAGAATGGGGAGATAAAAGGATAGGAATTATAACAAGTGGGATATCCTATCAATATGCAAAGGAAGTGTTTGGGGAAAATGCATCATACCTAAAAATAGGAATGAGCTATCCTCTTCCTGATAAGATGATTAAAAAATTTGCAAAAGCAGTGGACAAGGTGTATATAATAGAGGAAAATGATCCATACCTTGAAACTTATGTAAAATCCCTTGGAATAGAATGTATAGGAAAAGAATTTATACCAATCTGTGGGGAACTTAATCCAGATATAATAAGAAGAGCACTTTTGCCAGTAAAAGAAAAAAATATATATAGAGTTGATATTAAAGTGCCATCAAGACCTCCTGTGCTTTGCCCAGGTTGTCCACACAGAGGACTATTTTTTGCAATATCAAGGTACAAGGATATAATAGCAACAAGCGATATAGGATGCTATACTCTTGGAATGATGCCACCATTAAATGTAGCAGATGCTATGATATGTATGGGAGCAAGCATATCTGCAGGAGTTGGATTTAAAAAGGCAGCAGAAAAGGCAGGAAGGGATTCTAAAGTTTTTGGAATAATTGGCGATTCAACATTTTTTCATTCAGGAATTACAGGCCTTATAGATGCAGTATATAATAATGCACCAATAGTTACAGTAATCCTTGATAACAGAATTACAGGAATGACAGGTCATCAGGATAATCCAGGAACTGGAAGAACATTAATGGGAGAAGAAGCTCCAATTATTGATATTGAAAAAATTGTTAAAGCTGTTGGAATAAAAGATGAAAACATTAGAGTTGTTGATCCATATAATCTTGAAGAAACTCAAAGAGCTGTAGATGATGCTTATAAAGCTGTAGAACCTTTTGTGATAATAACAAAGCAACCCTGTACACTTATTAAAGAAGTTCAAAAAAGAAGGTTTAACATGTACTGCAAAGTGGAAGATGAAAGATGTAAAAAGTGCAAAGCGTGTCTTAGAATTGGCTGTCCTGCAATAACCTTTAAAAATGGAAAAATAGCAATAGAGAGAAGTATGTGTAATGGATGTACACTTTGTATGCAGGTTTGTAAATTTGATGCTATAGAGAAGGTTGGTGAATAATATGACAAAGAGCATATTGTTTGTTGGAGTTGGAGGACAGGGAATAATACTTGCATCTAAAATTTTGACTGAGGGGCTTGTAAAATTTGGGTATGACGTTAAAATGTCAGAAGTACACGGAATGGCACAAAGGGGGGGAAGCGTTACAACGCAGGTTAGATTCGGAGAAAAAGTATATTCGCCTTTAATTGGAGTTGGTGAAGCTGATGTTTTAGTTGCTTTTGAAAAGGTTGAGGCTGCAAGGTGGATAAGCTATCTTAAAGAGGGTGGAAACCTTATTGTAAATGATTATGAGATATATTCTATGCCTGTTTTAATAGGACAAGAGCAGTACCCAGAAAACGTAATAGAAGAACTTAAGTCAAAGGTTGAAAATGTAAAGATATTTAATGCTGCAGAAGCTGCACAAAACATTGGAAATATAAAGACGCAAAATATAGTTCTACTTGGGGCTTTGATAAAAGCCCTCGGCCTTGAAAACCTCGATTGGGAGGGAATAATTAAAGAAAACCTTCCTGAGAAAATGCAGGATGAAAACATAAAGGCACTTAAATTTGGTATGAATATATAAAAAACCAGGGAAAAAACCAGGGACAGTTACTTATTTTGCACAATTTACACACAATACTAAAAAATTAAAAAAACTAAGTGACGGTTACTTATTATGAAAAAACAAAGGGAAATAGAGGAACAAGAGGGACGGTGAACAAGAGGGACGGTTACTTATTTTGATTAAATTATAAAAAATAGGTGGTTCCCCCTATACATCAACATAAATTGCACAAATAAGTAACAGGTCATGACTAAAAGTAGCCTCAACGACGGCATGAAAAAGTTTATTACTTGTCAACTGAGTAGCACTTTTTTCCTCTCTTCTCCATCTCCGGTGCCTGGCACCACGGATGGAGAAAACTTTTTCACACTAACCGCCCCTCCCAATACCATAAATTACAAAAATAAGTAACTGTCCCCAAGATTATGTCCCCAAGATTATGGAGTCCCTCATACTTGGCGGATACCACCGAATACCTGTTAACGGAATTTGCAAAAATAAGTAACCGTCCCCAAAGACACACCAAAGACACACCAAAGACAAAGACCAAAGACTACGCTACAGTTAACAGATACCAGGCAGTGGAGAGATTATTAATCTTAAAATTTCATATAATATTAAATAGATTTGTAAAATTAAAAGGAGTCTTTTATGCTGATGTTTTATAGAACTTGTTTGAAGTTGTTTTTAGCGGTAATTTTGGGTGGAATAGTAGGATATGAAAGACAGCACAAAAGCAGGCCTGCCGGGCTTAGAACCCACATACTTGTCTGTATTGGTGCATGTCTTGTCCAAATTATATCCCTTGACTTTTCAATAATAAATAAAGGAACAGAAGTGGATCCTATGAGGCTTGGTGCTCAGGTTATAAGCGGCATAGGCTTTTTAGGAGCAGGTACCATTATAAAAGAAGGGGCAAGCATTAAAGGCCTTACAACTGCAGCAAGCCTTTGGACAGTCGCATGCATTGGCCTTGCCACGGGAAGTGGGCTTTATATGCAGTCAATCCTTGCAACATTTTTTATATATATTGCTCTGAAAGGTTTTAAACTAATTGAGGATAAAATAGGCTACGACAAAAGAGAAGTTTCCTTTGAAGTAGTTATAGATGATGACTTAGGAAAGATAGGTTTTATAGGAACAAACCTTGGAAAACTTAATGTTAATATATCGAACATTGAAATAAATAAGAAAGATGAGCATATTATAATTGAGCTTAATTTAAAATCTCCCAAAAATATATCAAACGAAAGAATAATTAAAGCATTTTCTGATATACCAGGAATAAAAAGGGTTAGTTTATTATAAAAATAAAGGCAGCCATTTAGGCTGCCACATTTTGTATCCAAAACAGAATTATTTTACTTTAATTTTTAAATTTATCCTTTGAATCAATGAGCCTCTGCTTAACGTTATGCTATCTATTATATATCCATCCTTATTTGCCATTTCCCTTAAAGCATCTATATTAACTCCAGAAGGAGGATTATCTACTTTACCAAAATCCTCTGGCCCAAAAACTTTCTTTTCATTAGCCTTCAAATTAAACTTATAATTCAAATAAGAAAGCACACTATCCTTATTTGTAGTTATATAAGTTTTAACGCCTATACCGGATTTTAATGAGCTTAAATCAAGGGTATAGAAGTTTTCGGTATTAGATTTTTGAGCTTTTAATATAGTCCCATCGCTTAAAACAGCACCAGCTTCTGTAATATTTATTGGATCAACAATAAAACTGCTTGTTACAACATAGCTATCATAAGGCACTTTAGCCCCAGCCCTTTTTACAAGAACAGAAATCTTGTATATTCCTTCTTCATTTACTGGAAAAGAAACTGTAAAAGAAGACGTTCCTTTAGGAGTGCTTTTAACATTGTAATATCCATATTTCTTCATATTTGGATACAATTCAACCTGAGTCTTTTTAGCAAAATTCCAAAGAATAACCCTATACTGAACCTTTCCACTATAATTTGACGCTTTAACTTGAAATGTAACCTTATCACCTTTTTTATATTCAGCCTTAGGCTGCGAAACAAAAATAAGTTTTGGCTTTACAACTGTTTTAGTTTTAGCATTTGCATTTATAAATCCTAAAAAAGTAAAAACACTAAATAATGCAGCTACAATGCATACTAAAGTTTTATATCTTTTTCTCATAACTGTAACTCCTTTCTAAATTTGATACAAAATACATTTTAACACATAAGTAACATAAAATCAAATAAATATAAAAATATGGAAATAAATCATGCAAATTATATATTTTAAATCAAAATAACTAAGTGCTCTAATCTTATAATATAATTGTACGATATATATTAAAGTGAAGCATAAAAACAAAGGGGAAATATAAAATTTTTAAGAAGATAATATATTTCTCTTAGTAACATTTTTAATAATAAAAATCTTAGAACTAAGTATAATATTACTTAGGAGGATAAAAAATGTTAAAATGGATATTAGGTATTATATTTGTATCATTTATTTACTTACTCATATTTTCCCTCTGTAAAGCAGCCTCAAAAGATGATAGATATAAATAAAACCCCGCATATTGCGGGGAATTTTATTCAACAACCTTTATATAATTAACTTCAGGATCCTCAGTTCCTTGAACATAAAGCCCTGTATCCTTTAGTGCCTGAACATAATCAATAATCTCCTTAGTTATAACTTCTCCAGGGCAAAGAACCGGGATTCCAGGAGGATAGGACATTAAAAATTCACAGGATACAAGCCCTGCACTCTCATTAATAGGAACTGACCTCTTATTTGCATAATAAGCCTCCCTTGGAGATAACTTTCTCTCTGGTATAGAAGGTATATCAAGTACTTCTCCCTTAACAGGCCTTTTCCCATAAAACCTTTTGCTAATATCCCAAAGAGCTTCAATCAACTTATCATTTTTCTCCTTTGTATCTCCAAAGGATCCTACTGCAAGGGCATTATATAAATCAGATAATTCAAGCTGTATATGATACTCATCAGCAAGCATACTGTCAAGCTCATAACCTGTTAATCCAAGGCCCTTTGCAGTTATTGTAATCTTTGTAGGATCAAGAGCATAAACTCCCTTTTGCCCTAAAATTTCTTTTCCAAAACAATAAAGTCCTGGTATCTTGTTTATTTCATTTCTTGTATATTCAGCAAGATCAATAGCATAGTCTAAAAGCTCTTTTCCCTTAGTTGCAATTTGCATCCTTGCAACATCAAGTGAAGCCATTAAAGGATATAATGGGCTTGTAGTTTGAAGAAGGCTCATCATAGACTGAACTCTATTTATATCAACCCTTCCGCCTCTAACCTGCAAAAAAGAACTTTGAGTCATAGAACCTATTATCTTGTGGGTGCTTTGGGAACACATATCAGCTCCAGCATCCATTGCAGATATTGGAAGCCTGTCGTTAAACCCAAGATGCGGGCCATGTGCCTCATCAACTATTAAAGGAATATCATAGCTGTGGACGATTTCAGCAATCTTTTTAATATCAGTTGCAACTCCATAGTAAGTTGGATTAATAACAAGTACAGCTTTGGCATCTGGATGCATCTTTAACGTTTCTTCAACAGTTTCAGGAGTAACACCGTGAGCTATGCCAAGGTTTTTATCTATTTCTGGCTGCATGAAAATAGGATTAGCACCGCTTAAAATGATGCCTGCTGTAACAGATTTGTGAACATTTCTTGGAACTATTATCTTATCTCCATCCTTAACAACACTCATTATCATAGCCTGAATAGCACCAGAAGTTCCGTGTACTGATATAAATGCCATATCAGAGCCATAGCAATCGGCAGCAAGCTCCATAGCTTTTTTTATAGATGTTGTTGGATGGTGAAGGCTATCCACAAGCTTAAATACTGTAACATCAATGGATAATATATTTTTACCTACAAAATCTTTAAATTTACTGTCCATTCCATCTCCTTTTTTATGGCCAGGTACATGGAAGGGTATTGTGTTCCTGTTAACATACTCCATTAAGGAGTCAAAAATTGGCGTTTGTGTCTGATCAAGTTTGTAATTTCTCAATGTAATATGCACCCTCTTTCTTTTCTTAATAAACCTTGTATAATCAAGGCTTTAACATGTCTTAAAGCCTATTTAATTATAAGATAACACTTCTTTAAATTCAATTATTTATTTTAAAAAAAAGATAAATTTTTATAAATAATTTTCCTCCTGTAAAAAATAATATGCAGTCTTTTAATAATTGCTACAAATTAGTTTAAAAATAATGTTTAAAAAAATAAAAAATAGGAAAAACTTCTAAAGAAAAAACTTTAAGGAGGTTACAAGATGGGAAATACTCTTCATGCAGATAAAAGATTTCACATTACAAAAGGTGATAATAAAAGGCTTAGAAAATCAGGGAAAATCCCTGCAATATTATATGGGCTTAAAGAAAGCAGCATGCTCGTTGAGTTTGCAGAGCTTGATGTTTACGATGTAATAAAAAGGGTAGGGGAACATGGAGTAATTGACATTGAGCTTGACGGGAAAAATGAAAAGTCATTAATAAAAGAAGTACAAAGGGACCCTGTAACAAAGAAAATAATACATATAGACCTTCAAAGGGTTAAAGAAAACGAAAAGATTAAAACTAAAGTTCCAGTTATAGTAAAGGGAGAGGATACATTAAAAAACTATGATGCAATAGCCCAGATTGAAAAGGATGAAATTGAAATAGAATGCATTCCAAGTAAAATACCAAATTGTATAGCAGTTGACGTATCCTATAGGCATCCAAACGAAAGAATAAGAATAAAAGATATTGAAATTGCAAATGAAATATCAGTACTCGATGATTTAAATTCAGTAATAGTTTCAGTAAAACATATAAAAGACCATACAAGCCAGACAGAGACACCCCAGGTTATAGAGGTTGTATATCAAGAGGATATAACCCCATAGCCTGGGGTTTTTACTATAATATCAAAAAAATACAAAAATTATTATTTAATATTTGAAAAAATTAATATCTCATCTTTGACAGTTGCGAGAAGCAAAAAGCCTGTAGAACCATTGAATATCAAGGGCTCTCAGGCTTTTATACTTTTCAAAAAAGTGAACAATGTTTTTTATTTTTTCGTGTCTTTAAAAATTTTCTTCATTTGTTTCATATTAATTATTTGATAATCCGTTCTAAAGCCAAATTTGTCATGTAAATCATCTGTAAAATCAGTCCTTGTATATATTGGAATATAACCCTCATTCTTAATCTCATAAAAATTCATTTCTCTAAGTCCTGATATAATATCGCTACACGTATATTTTTCTGAAAGCTTTTTTTCTAATAGCCTATATATCATCAGGGAAATGAAACAAGTTGTAAAATGCGCTTTTATTCTATCATCTCTTCTTAAATATACTGGTCTTGCCTTAAACTCTGATTTCATAATACGGAAGGACTCTTCTATTTCCCAACGCCTTCTATTAATTTTTATAATTGCGGCAGCATCATCACTTATATTTGTACATACTGCGTAAAAACCATCATACATTGCCTCTTGTGCTATTAAATCAGCATTAATGCTGTATAATTCTTTTTCAGCTACTTCACCGTCAGGTGTGTAGTGAGTCTTTGAAATAAAGCGTTTGTAATCATTAGCATTACATTTCTTCAATTTTGTAGGATTGGTATCAATAACCTCTTGAGCTCTCTCTATTTGGTTACCTCTTATAGTTCTTTGATAGTTTCTATATTTCAAGGAAAATGTTACAATAAGTTTTTGTTCAAGCCCGTCTTCTTTTATCCAGCGTTCCTTATAAAAAATTTTATTAATATCTGCTTCTTCGTTAATTTCGTTTAAATTATATACTTTGTCTGAATCGCTAAGATGCCATCCTTTGGGGGCTAACGCCCATTCTTTTAAATGTGATTTTAATTTTTTAATAGATTGTGTAGTAATAAAAGCTCGATTTTGTATATTATTAAATTTTCTGTTTGCTGTAGATGCAAGCCCTGCATCTGTACAAATGATAAATTTTGAAAGCCCAAATTCGGATATAATTTTTTGCTCTAAAGGTTTTAAAGTTACTTGTTCATTAGTATTACCTTTGTTTATACAAAATGCAAGGGGGATGCCGTCTCCATCCATGAAAAGTCCCATTTGAACAATTGGATTGGGTCTATGTTCCTTCGATACTCCATACTGTTTTAATCCTTCTTCCTGTTCAATTTCAAAGAAATAGTTGGTGCAGTCATAATAGAGAACTCCTTTATTACGATTGCAAACTTTAAGACTGTTCTTATATAATTCTGACTGAATAAAATCTGTTTCTTCTGAAATTACTTCTAAAGCTCTATAAATATGCTGAAGCTCAAAATCAGGCTGCTCAATAAATTTTTTTGATAGTTCGTATGTAGCAAGCTTAGATGATGGATAAATAATTCTTGCATAAATTAATCTTGATAGTATTGAATTTAGATTAAAATTAAATTTATGTTTATCCGAAATATTTTTACAGATATTTTGCAGCCCAAGCTCGTTATATATTTTTTGTAAAAACAAGTAACTACCATTAAAAGTATGCTGTTCGTCTTTGTTAATTTGTTTAACAGGCGAGTATTTTACTAATATTTCTCTTTTCTCTTCTTTTTCTTTTCTATTTAACTCTTCAACGTACCTCTTCCCCCATTCTATAGGGTCTTGTCCGTTTAGTTTTTTTAAAAGTTCATCATAAGTGCCAAGCTTCTCAACTACTTTTGAAGTACGATTGCCTTTTTCATAAACAGATTTAACTACGTATAAGGATGCTGCATTTTTTGATTTAACAATTTGTAATCTCATTTTTTCACATCTCTTCATATATTTATATCTATATTATAACACATTGTTACACATTGTGCACTATAAAAATTTAAAATTTGACAAAAAAATAAGCCTATATCAAGGCTTTAAGGCACTTTTTTTGTCTTGCAACTGTCAAAGACCCGAATTATTATTTAATATTTGAAAAAATTAATATTATGTAATAAAATAGATTATAAGTGCTAAATTTTTCATATATTTATACTTTAATACTATTATATAAAAATTATAGCATTATTACTAATTATGCATAATATGAGGAGGAATTGTTAATGGATGAAGAAATGAGCATTGATTTAAGGGAACTATTAGAAATAATTAAAAAAAGGAAATCAATAATAATATTAATAACTTCATTGTTAATTATAATAACAGGAATTGTAAGTTTTTTTATATTGCCTCCAACTTATGAGGCAAGTGTTAGTGTACTTATTGGGAAGGTTCCAGACGGGACAAACTATCAAGTACAATATAACGATGTAATGATGTACCAAAAGCTTTTAAAAACCTACAGCGAAATTGCAAAATCAAGGCTTGTTGCCGAAAAAACTATAAGAGAATTAAATAAAGATATAGACTATGAAGATTTTCAAAAAACTATTACAGTAACTCCACAGGTTGATACCCAGATAATGATGCTAAAAGCAAGAAGTAAAGATCCAAGAGATGCTATGGAAACTGTAAATTTATTATCCCAAAATTTTATTGAAGAGGCTATGAGGCTTTATCCTACAGGAAATGTTCAGATAATAGACAATGCAACGATTCCAGACAAACCAATAAAGCCAAAAAAGAAGCTTAATATTGCAATAGCATTTGTTCTTGGAATAATGATATCCCTTGGAATTATATTTTTACTTGAATACATGGATAATACACTAAAAACAGAAGAAGATATAGAAAAATATCTTAACATACCAGTTATTGGAACAATACCAAAACATGAATAGGAGGATAACATGTCTGATATAATACTTCAAAAGGATCCAAAATCCCCGGTTTCTGAGGCATATAGAACTTTAAGGACAAATATTCAATTTGCTTCCTTTGATAAGGATATTAAAACTATAATAATTACAAGTTCTGGGCCAGGGGAAGGTAAAAGTACTACAGCCTCAAACTTTGCTTATTCATTGGCAGAAATAGGGAAAAAAGTATTACTTGTAGATTGTGACCTTAGAAGGCCAATGATACATAAAAAGTTTAAAATATCAAATCAAGAAGGGCTAAGTAACCTCCTTCTTGGAGATGAGTATATATATTTTAATTTCACTAAAATACTGGACAACCTATATGTAATTCCCTCTGGTACAATTCCACCAAATCCTGCAGAGATGCTCTCATCAAGTAAAATGAAAATCTTTTTAGAAAGGGTAAGGGAGCAGTTTGACTATGTAATACTTGATACTCCTCCGGTTATTACAGTAACTGATGCACAGATTCTTTCAACTATGGCTGATGGGGTTATACTTGTTGTATCTTCTGGGGAGGCAGATAGGGACGCTGCAATAAAGGCAAAAGAGCTTTTATTAAATGTTAATGCAAAAATACTTGGAGTAGTATTAAACAAAATAGATATAAAATCAAGAAGTGGATATGGATATAGGTATTACTATTATTATGGAAAAGGTGAAGAAAGGAAAAAGAAAAAATGATAGACGTTCACTGCCATATTATACCTAATATAGATGATGGTTCTGATTCTATAGAAACCTCATTAGAGATGCTTAAGATTGCATCAAAAGACGGTATTAAAAAGATAATAGCAACACCTCATTTTTATCCTGATATATTTGAAAATAATCCTGAAACTATATTAAATTCAGTTGAAAACCTTAATAATATATCAAAGGAATTGGGAATTGATATAGAGGTTTTATGTGGGCAGGAAGTATTTTTAAACAGAAATCTTTTAAAGCAGTACAAAGACAATAAAATACTAACTTTAAACAAAAGCCGCTACATGCTGATTGAACTTCCAATGGATAGTATGCCAGATTACACCTTTGACATAATTTATGAACTTGCCCTTCTTGGAATAGTTCCAATCATTGCTCATCCTGAAAGATATAGATATATTATAAATAAGCCCTGTTTTATAAATAATTTTATAAAAGAGGGCTGCCTTATTCAAATAAACTCATCAAGCATTACAGGCCTCTTTGGCAGGCATGTTAAAAAAACAGCCATAAAGTTAATAAAACATAATATATGTCATTTCATTGCATCAGATGCACACTCTAACAATATTAGAATACCTGCCTTAAAAAAATCCTTAGAGGTTGCCCAAAAGTATAATAATGAAATTGTATTAAATATTACACAAAATGGAAATAATTTACTTAAAGATGAAACAATTGAGCATAATTCAGAGATATTAAGCGAAAACAAGAGAATATTTTGGTTTAAAAAGAAATTATAGTTAAATATGGATAATAATAACCAATATGGAAGTTTTGAATTTTGTTAAAAAAATGTTATAATTTCTTATGTGTTTTGTTAAATTTTCTCAAAAATAGTTATCATTTTTTATTTAAGGGGTTGGTTGTGTGCCACTAATTGATTTAATTACTATTAATAATCCTAAATCAGTTGTATCAGAGGCATATAGAACTTTAAGGACAAATATACAGTTTTCATCCTTTGATAAAAATATAAAAACAATAGTCGTTACAAGTTCTGGCCCTGGAGAAGGAAAGTCAACAGTCTCTTCAAACTTATCAGCAGTTTTATCACAGGGTGATAATAAAATACTTCTAATTGACTGCGACATGAGAAAGCCTAAAATACATAAAATATTTAACCTGTCAAATGAGATAGGGCTTACTAATCTTTTGCTTGGAGAGATTAATTTTGAAAATGCAGTAGTTAAAATAGATAAAAATCTCTTCGTTCTTCCCTGCGGTACAAGGCCTCCAAATCCAGCAGAGATTATAGCATCATCAAAGATGCAAAATTTTATAGAATCCCTAAAGGAACAATTCAACTACATAATAATCGACACACCTCCAATCCTCATGGTAACCGACGCCCAGATACTATCAAAATACGCCGATGGAACACTTCTTGTAGTATCATCAGGAGAAGCAGATAAAAATGCAGCAGTTAAATCAAAGGAGCTCCTTTTAAAAGTAGATGCTAAAATACTTGGGGTTATACTAAATAAAATCGATACCTCAAGAAAGGGCTACTACGGCTACTACTACCACTACTACTATGGAAGTGACGGACATAAGAAAAAGGTTAAGGAGAAAAAGCGGGGGCTATTCTTTAAAAAGAGAAGGGAAATAGAAGGTTAAGGAAGGTGTTAAAGTGGAAAGGGAAATGGAGATAGATGTTAATGGCAAAATTGAAAGTGCTGTTATAAATCAACCATCACAACTTTATTTTTTTATTAAAAGAATATTAGATATCATTTTATCATTTGTTGGAATAATTTTATGTTTGCCTATTTTTTTAGTAATATCAATAGCAATAATTATTGATTCACCAGGGAATCCATTCTTTTCACATAAAAGGCTTGGATTAAATGGGAAGATAATAAAAGTTTATAAATTTAGATCAATGTATAAAAATGCTGAAGAAATGCTAAAAAAATTAACACCTGAGCAGAAAAAAGAATTTGAAGAAAATTTTAAACTAAAAGATGATCCAAGAATAACAAAAGTAGGTGCATTTTTAAGAAAAACAAGTCTTGATGAATTACCACAATTATTTAATATATTGATTGGTAATATGACAATAGTAGGTCCAAGACCAATAGTAGAGAAAGAGCTTGAAAAATATGGTATATATGCAGAAAAATTTTTATCTGCAAAACCTGGTCTTACAGGACTATGGCAGGTATCAGGTAGAAGCGATACTACTTATGAGGAAAGAGTTATGCTTGATATGGAATACATAGATAATAGAAGTATATTAAACGATATTATAATAATATTTAAAACAATTCTTGTTGTATTTAAAAAATCAGGTGCTTATTAATAAAAATTGTTCTCTTTGGAGACGAGAATGCATGCTAAGGGAGGTAAAAATGGAAACAATTAAGGCTTTTGATATAAGAGAATTAAATGAAAATATACCAGAAAAATCATTAAATAAAAGGGTATGCGTCTTTGGGCAGGGCTTTGTTGGGCTTCCTTTAACATTAAGCTTTGCCTTAAGGGGTTGCAATACGATTGGTGTTGATATTGATAAAAAACTTGTTGACGAAATAAATAAAGGCATAACCCATCATACAGAAAAATTTTATAACGTAACAATACAAGAAATATTAAAAATGCAGATTGAAGAAAAAAGATATAAAGCTGTAACCGATGCTTCAAAGGCAGTAAAGGAATGCAACAACATAATTGTAACCGTTGGCATACCTATAAAAGATGGGAAACATGATATAAGCTACCTTGAAAGTGCGATAAGAGTAATAGGTAAAAACCTTAAAAAAGAAGATTTGGTTGTAATAAGAAGTACAGTAATACCAGGAACAACAGAAGAAATAATCCTTCCTATACTTGAGGAAGAATCAAAGTTAAGGGCAGGAGTTGACTTTTATCTTGCCTACTCCTCAGAGAGAATAGCAGAGGGTAATGCCTTTGAGGAATTTGCTAATATGCCTACTTTAGTTGCGGGAATAAACAAGCCAAGCCTTTATAGGGCAGTTGATTTATTATCAGTTGTATGCAAAGCAGATATAGTAATATCAAACTCCATAAAAGCTGTTGAAACTTCAAAGGTTGTAGAAAATGCCCAAAGAGATGTAAATATAGCAATGGTTCAGGAAGTTGCAAGATTCTGTGAAGCATTAAATATAGACGTTTTTGAAGTTATACGCCTTGCAAATACCCATAAAAGGGTAAATCTTTTAACTCCAGGTCCAGGAGTTGGAGGATACTGCATACCAAATGCATATCACTACCTTGAGCCTAAGGCGAAGGAGCTTAATGTTGACCTTGAGTTATTTAAGCTATCAAGGGAGAAAAACAGACTACTTCCTGATTTCATAGTTAGTAAAATAGAAGAGCAGTTAAATAAAGTAGGAAAAACCTTAGAAAATTCCAAAGTAGCAGTATTAGGTCTTGCTATGAAGGATTTTTCTAATGATGATAGAATAAGCCCGCCGATAGATATATGCAATAAATTAATAAACAGGGGAGCATTAGTTTGTGCCTTTGATCCACAAGTTCCAACAGAATATGAATTTAAAGTAAAAACGCAGGATGAAGCCTTAAAAGACGCCGATGCAGTAGTAATACTTACAAAACAAAAGGGAATATCCTTTGACGATTATGAGTATATGGCAAAACAAATGAAAAAAGCTCGATTATAATTGATACTAAAAATGTTATAAACGAGACAGAAGCTAAAAAATATGGATTTAAGTGGTGGAGAATATAATTATGAAAAAAATTGTACATGTTGTAGAATCTTTCGGGGGAGGAGTTTATTATTTTCTTAGAGAACTTTGTAATGGACTTGCAGATGAATTTGAATTAGTTATTATTTATTCAGAGAGAAAAGAAACTCCTAAAAATTTTAAAAAAGATTTTAATCCTAAGATTAAATTTATAAAAGTTAATATGTGTAGAGGATTTAATCCGTACATAAATATTCAATCATTTTTTCAAATAAAAAAATTTTTAAAAAAAGAAGATCCTGATATTATACATCTACATTCATCAAAAGCAGGTTTTTTAGGTAGATTAGCGTGTTATTTTAATGGATTTAATATGGAAAATGTTTATTATAATCCGCATGGTTTTTCATTTTTGCAACAAAATGAATCTAAAATTAAAAGAAAACTATATTTATATTTAGAAAAGTTTGCAGCAAATTTAGGAGGATATATTATAGGTTGCTCTAAAGGAGAATATGAAGAAGCTAAAAAAATATCAAATAAATCTTTAAATATTAATAATGGCATTGATATAGAAGAAATAGATAAAATAATAATAGAAAATAACATAGATAAAAACATTTATAAAAATAATAAAAAAATAACCATAGGCACTGTAGGTAGAATATGTCCTCAAAAAAATCCAATATTATTTAATGAAATAGCAAATAATTTTCCTCAATATGACTTTGTTTGGATTGGCGATGGAGAATTAAAACATGAATTAAAATCTAAAAATATAAGAATAACTGGATGGTTAGAAAGAATAGATGTAATTAAAGAATTATTAAAATTGAATATTTTTATTTTGACTTCAGAATGGGAAGGATTACCTTTATCATTACTTGAAGCTATGTATTTAGAAAAACCTGTTATAGTATCAAATGTTATTGGGAATAAGGATGTAATTATTAATAATGAAAATGGATATTTATGTAATGATCTATCTGATTTTAAAAAAATATTACTAAATTATAATAATAATAAAATATCAAATTCTGCAAAAAATCATATTATTAATTTTTATTCATTAAAAATAATGAAACAAAATTATTTTAATTTATATATGGAGAGTAAAAATGTGTAAAGTAAGTATAATAGTTCCATATTATAATAGTGAAAAAACAATAATTAGAGCTTTAGATTCTATAAAGAATCAAACATATAAAGATTTTGAAATAATAATAATCAATGATGGTTCAAATGATTCTTCAGAAAAATTAGTAAATAAATTTATAAATGATAATAAAAATATAAAATGTAAACATCTTAATCAAAAAAATAAAGGCCCTTCTAGTGCAAGAAATTTAGGTATAAAAAGTAGCAAAGGTGAATATATTGCATTTTTAGATTCTGATGATACTTGGGAAAATAATAAATTAGAAGAACAAATAAATTTTTTGGAAAAACATAAAGATTATTATATATTAGGTACTCAAAATAATATTATTATAAAAGGAAAAAAATTAAATAAAATAAAGACTAATGATTATTTTACAGAAATTACTTTTTATAAAAGACTTTTTAAAAATTATTTTATTACTCCAAGTGTAATTATAAATAAAAAGGCATTAGAAGAAATTGGACTTTTTAATGAAGAACAAAGATATGCAGAAGATCAATTGTTATTTATGAGAGTATTAAGAAAATTCAAAGGAGGCATTATAAATATCCCTCTATGTACTACTTATAAATATTTATATGGTGATAATGGACTATCGGCTAATATGAAAATGTGTGAAAAATTTGAAATAAGAAATCTTATTTTATTATATAAAGAAAACAATAAAAGCGAAAAAAAAATAAGTTTTGCTTTATTAATATTATTAATTATTTTTTCCTATTTAAAATATTTAAGAAGAATATTAATAGTAAAACTTAGAAAATATAGGTGGTTAAATGAAAAAAATTATTTTTGCTGATTTTAAAGAATATGATGATAATACAAATAAACTTGGTAATCATCACTATGCAGATTTATTTGCAAATAATGGTTATGAAGTATTATGGATATCAAATCCTTGGAATTTTTTGATATATTTTAAAGACAAAAATGTATATAGAAAGAGAAAAAGTTTATCATTAATAGATAGGCATAAGCTAAAAGAAAATATTTATGGGTTTGCACCTTATTCAATTTTTCTATATGGCAATTATCCTTTTTTTAATAAAGAAAAGATAGGGCTTAATTTACATAAGTTTATTAAACCGAATTTAAAAGAAACTTTAAATAAAATTGATTTTTTAAATGTAGATATACTTTGGATTTCAAATCCTAAACAATATTATTTAAAAAATATTGTTAATTATAAAAAGTTAATATATAGAATTGCAGATGATTTTGCTGAATTTTCAAGTTTTCCTAAAAGCATAAAATCAATAGAAGAAAAATTAATTAATGAGTCCGATTTAAACTTAGCAGTATCAAAAAATATAATAGATAGAAAAAAATACCTTAAAAAAGACATAAAATATTTACCTAACGGAGTTGACATAAAAAACTTTATTAGAGATTATTATATTTACCCTTTTGAATTTAAAAATAATAAAAGACCTAAAATAATTTATGTTGGAGCAATAAGTGAATGGTTTGATATAGATTTAATAGTATATGCTGCTGAAAAATTAAAAGAGTATGACTTTTATATTATTGGTCAACCACAAATAGATTTATTATCTCTTAAAAAACAAAACATCTTTATTTTAGGAAAAAGAAATTATTATGAAATACCTAATTATTTATATTTTAGCGATGCAGCAATAATACCTTTTAAAGTTAATAATATGACAAATTCAGTTTCACCTATAAAGCTTTATGAATATATGAGTGTTGGCTTAAATGTTGTATCAACTAATTTTAAAGAAATGCAATATATAAATAGCCCAGCATATATTGCTAATAATTATGATGAATTTTGTGAATATATTGTACAAGCTATAGAAAATAAAGAAAAAAATAGAGAAAGAAATATACAATTTGCAAAGGAAAATACTTGGGAAAAAAGGTTTGAAGAGATAAAAAAGTATATTTAAATATCTATATAAAATAAGGAGTAATATATGCAAAGAAATATAAATGATTCATTGTATAATTAAATGCAACAGGTAAAAAATATTTAAACCATAGTGAAAATCATGTATGATATAGGTGACAAATCCAAACATACAGGAGGTTTTCACTATGGTTCATAAAAATAATTATAACACACCTATACGTTCTTTTAAACATCTGAAATCTTATGAACGTGGAGAAATTTTTGCCTTGCTTAAAGAAGGTAAAAGTATTCGTTATATTGCTAAAAAATTAGGACGAAGTCCAAGTACTATAAGCCGTGAAATTAAACGTGGTACTGTATCACAATTAAAAAGTGATTTATCTTATTATTCAAGTTATTTCCCTGAAACTGGGCAAGCTGTCTATAAAAATCACCGCTCAAATTGCGGAGCAAAAATTAAATTGGCTAAAGTAGAAACCTTTATAAAATTTGCAGAAGAAAAAATCCGTAAAAATAATTGGTCTGTTGATACTGTCGTTGGTTATTGCAAAACTGATCCTTCTTGGAAAGATGAGTTCATTGTTTCAACTAAGACCTTATATAACTATATTGATAGAGGATTTTTATCTATACGTAATATAGATTTACCTTTAAAAACACGTTTAAAACCTAAAAAGAAAAGAATTAGGGAGAACAAACGCCTTTTAGGTAAAAGTATTGATTTAAGGCCTGAACAAATTAATTCTCGTCAAGAATTTGGACATTGGGAAATAGATACTGTTATAGGTAAAAAATCAGGCGATAAAGCTCTTTTAACTTTAACAGAACGTAAATCCCGTTATGAAATAATAATGCTTTTAGATAATAAAGATGCTAAGTCTGTTGATGATTCTATAAAGAGACTTATGGAAGTATATAAGGATAATTTTAAAAAGATTTTCAAGAGTATTACGGCAGATAATGGAGTTGAATTTAGTAATTTACAATTCATTCTTAAAAAATATGATGTTGAGGTATATTATACCCATCCCTTTTCTTCTTTTGAAAGAGGAACTAACGAACGACATAATGGTCTTATACGTCGTTTTATCCCTAAGGGAAAGAGTATAAAGGATATATCTATTGATACCATTAAAAGAATTCAAAATTGGATGAATACACTCCCACGAAAATTACTAAATTACAAAACTCCTGAAAAATTTTTTTACGAGGAATTATTAAAAATAGCCTAAATCATATTATGAATATTGTAGATGCCACTTGTGGTATGTCAAGGGTAAAGCTACGCCTGCTACGCAGCCCTTGACATACCCCTGCGTGACATATAGATTGATAATTAAGATGGATTTAAGGCTATTTTGACTATTTTTAGTCCTTATACTACATGATTTTTCACAGAGTGTTGCATTTATTATTGCAATTTAAGAAAATATATATTAGATACAATATATTGCAAAATATCTTATTAATTATGGCATGTTTTACATTAAATAACTATATATTTAAAAAATTAAAGATTGAAGATATTAAATTTTATTTATTAACTATATTCATAATAATATTTAACTTAAGTTTGATTTATATTGCTTATTGTAACGCAAAAAAACTTGGCTTTTCAGATGGATTATTATATGGACAAGTTGGGAATAATTTATATTATGATTCTTATGGCTATTATTATCAATCAAAAATAGTAAGCGATTTATGGAAAAATAGAAATTTTATTTCTTACTTTACTGGTGGAATAGAAAAAAAATACATTGATAGAGGAATTTATAATTATTTTATTTTATGGAATTCTTTATTAAATATATTATTTGGTAATGATTTGAATAGTTTAATTATAATTAAATATCAATTTTCTATTATATCAAATTTATTTCTTTATAAGATTTCAAATGAATTTTTACAACCTAAATATTCAAGAATAGTTGTATTATTGATGAACCTTTACCCTGGATTTATATACATAAATATTGATTTAATGAGAGATAATATTATTTTATTTTTAATTTTATTTGCATCTTATTTAGTTATTGTTAATAATAACCAAGATAATAAAAATAATGAATTTAAAATATGGAAATTATTTATTTTTTTAATTGGAATTATAACTTATATAAGAATTTATATTGGTATACTTTTAGGTTTAACTTTAATTATTTATTATCTGTATGATAAGTTATCATTAAAAAAAATAATACAACTTATTATATTAATAATAGCAATAATATTTATAGTTGGCAAAATTACAGAATTTATGGGATATGGTTTCTTAGCTGTTAATATTTTAAGTAATAAAGAAAATATTGAATTGGGAAGATGGCAACCTTATAAAGCAAATTCTCCAATAAAATTAATTTTATGGTCATTGTATTTTGTATTTACAGGTGGTAGAGCAAATATAAGCAACATATATATTAATTCATTATTTGAAATTTTAAATACTATATCACCAATATTTATTATAATTTTTATAATGCCAACATTTCTTATATTTTTATTTAAAAATAAAAAGCAAAATAAAAAAATTATTCTATTTAGTTTTTTATATTCAAGTGCATCAGCAATTGTAGTATTTTATTATTTTACTGGTATTATACCACGATTATATATTTGTTGGTTGTGGACTCAATTAATAATATTTGGTATGGTTTTGGAGAACATTACAAAATTAAGTAAAAATATAAAATTAATATGTAAAATTGAATATATAATTTTTATTATATTTTGTGTAACTATTTTTACGAAATGAATAAATTATATTTGAAAGGAGTCCTTCCAATGTCTAATTGGCAAACTTATGATTTTGAAAATAGGATAAGAAATATTTTATCAAACATCAATTATTCTCCCAATCCATCACATCATTTTAAAAGACCTTATTTAAGTGCTTATCAGATAGCCATAGAATTTAATAATCTTTATCCTAATGATGTTGCTGCAATGGGATATGTTGTAGGAGGGGATGGATCTAATACACTCAAATCATTATCAAGGTATATAGCAAATGAGCTTTCCAAAAGAATTAAAGCAGGGGAGATAACAGATATAGAAGGAGCATTTATATCAAATAATTTTATTAAAGAAATGGTATTTGATAATAATGGACAAGATATCATTTCATCATTACTTGGAAGTGAGTATGATTTATCTATATTTAGGTTAAAAGATTAAAATAGGAGTTTCTTATGTCAAATATAATAAAAAAATTTTCAAAATATAAAAATCAGCCAATAAGAAAGCTAACAAAAAAAGCATTTAAAAAAATAAAAAATAAAATATATTTTTCATATAGAAGATATAGAGCCTATAAAAATCCTATTGATATTCCAATAGATAAATTTTATTCCTTTTACCCTGAATGCAGCTTTTTCTATGATTTTAACAATAGGGAAAAGTATATAGAGGAAATTAAAAAGCTTAATTTAGAAGATTCTATTATAAGAAGTGCTAACCTAATATTAGAACATAAATTTAATCTTTTAGGCTCTGGGGAGAAATATTTAGGAGAAAAACTTCCATGGAATGAGGATTTTAAGACAGGCTTTAAATGGGAAAATAAATTTTATAAAGATATAAAAATAGTTGATTTGAACAATAATGCTGATGTAAAGGTTCCCTGGGAGCTGTCAAGATTTCAGCATTTATTTACCCTTGGTAAGGCATATATTTTAACCTGTGATGAAAAATATGCATTAGAATTTAAAAATGAGATTGAAGATTGGATTTTGAATAATCCTGTTGAGATGAGTGTAAATTGGACATGCACCATGGATGTAGCTATAAGAGCTGTAAATTGGATATTGGGATACTTTATGTTTAACAGCAGCAAATCAATAAATATGGATTTTTGGACAAAATTTAATAAATCCTTATATCTTCATGGAAGATTTATATATAAAAATCTTGAAAACTACGGAGAGCACTACAATAATCATTATCTTTCAGATTTAGCAGGACTAATATGGCTTGGGATTTATTTTGGTGATTTTTATATTAATGATAAAGAAAAGAACAATAATCCAAAGGACTGGCTAAAATATGGAATATCTGAATTTGAAAAAGAAATGAAAAAGGAAGTAAATATAGATGGAACAGATTATGAGTCATCAACTTCCTATCATAGATTAGTTACAGAGTTATTTTTAATAACAACTATATTATGCAGTAAAAATAATATTAATTTTTCTATTGAATACATTAAAAGACTGGAAAAGATGTGCGAATTTATTATGCAAATTACAAAACCAAATGGTAAATCGCCTTTAATTGGGGATGCCGATGATGGAAGGCTTGTAATACTATCTGATTATCATAACTGGGATAGAAGGGATTTTAGACATATATTATCAGTAGCAGGAGAATATTTTGACAGGGATGATTTTAGATATTTTGGGAAAGATTTTAGAGAAGATGCCCTTTGGATCTTAGGAAGTTATAAAGATAGCTTAAAAGAATATAAATTATCTTCAATTGCTTACAATGACGGAGGATATTATATTTTAAGAAATGATAAATTTTACTGCTTAATAAGATGTGGACAGCTCTCCTGCAGGGGAGAGGGTGGACATAGCCATAATGATCAGTTAAGTATTGAACTTAACGTTGAAGGGGAAGATTTTATAATAGATCCGGGCTCTTACTTATATACAGCAGATTATAAAATGAGAAATGTTTTTAGAAGTACAAATATGCACAGTACCCTTTATATAGAAGGCTTTGAGCAGAACGAATTTAATCCTTATGATTTATTTTATATGAAGGAAGAAACCTTTGGAAGATGTTTAAACTTTACTGAAAATATCTTTTTTGGAGAACATTACGGATATTATAAAAAATGTGGAGTTATTCACCAAAGAAGAGTTAAAATTAAAGATGAAATGTTAGAAATAACTGATACTTTAAAAGGTGATATAAATAATAAAAAAGGCAAATATTTTATAAATTTTATTTTAGATAAAGGGGTAGAAATTAAAGAAAAAGACGGATATTTAGAACTGCTTAAAAATAATAAAAGGCTTCTATTGGAATTTCAAGGTGATTATATAATTGAAAAATGCGATATATCTTACAGCTATGGATGCAAAACAGACGGGAAAAGGATAAATATAAAAATGATAGGGAATGAAAATAAAATTTATATAAGGACTGATTTATATGAAAAATATTATTAATAAAATTCCACCCGTA
Source organism: Caloramator sp. E03 (assembly GCF_006016075.1). Taxonomy (NCBI): domain Bacteria; kingdom Bacillati; phylum Bacillota; class Clostridia; order Eubacteriales; family Clostridiaceae; genus Caloramator; species Caloramator sp. E03. The sequence goes on from NZ_CP040093.1 coordinate 2,526,697, forward strand.
TATCAACAACCTATAAGATTTATTTATTATAGTTTACCAGATAAAATAAGATATGGTAGGGATTTTAGGGATTTTTATAATTTTCTTGATAAATCTCAATATTGGGATAAAAGCAAATTACAAGAATATCAGATTCATAAAATAAAAGAGATTATTCAACATGCATATAATACTGTACCATATTATTATAAATTATTTAATGAATATGGAATAAAACCTAATGCTATTCAAGATTTTGATGATTATAAAAAAATACCTTATTTAACAAAAGAAATTATCCAAAACAATTTAAAGGAATTAGTATCTAATAACTATAAAAATAACAATAAAAACTTATTATATGTAACAACAGGAGGATCTACAGGAATACCTACTGGATTTTATATAGATAAAAAATTTGAATTAATTAGAGAATGGGCTTTTGTTACGCATATATGGAAGAGAGTAGGTTATGATATTAATAAAGTAAATAAATGTGTTATTTTAAGAGGGAATATTCCTTTTAATGGGTTATACGAATATAAAAACAGAGAATTAATTTTATCTTCATATAAATTGACTGAAGAAAATATGATTAATTATATTAATTTAATTAATAAATTTAATCCTGATTTTATACAAGCCTATCCATCATCAATATATATTTTATCAAATTATATTAATGAAAATAAAATAATAATAAATTGTAAAAATTTAAAATGTATATTATGTGCATCTGAAAATTTATATGAATTTCAAAGGAAGGAAATTGAAAATGCATTTAATGTAAAAGTATTTAGTTTTTATGGACATACAGAACATGCTTGTATAGGAGGAGAATGTGAATATAGTAATTATTATCATTTACAATCTGAATATGGTTATACAGAATTAATAAATGAAAATGGTCAAGAAGTAACAGAAGAAGATGAAATAGGTGAAATAGTTGCAACAGGTTTTAATAATTATGTTGTACCTTTTATACGATATAAAACAATGGATCTTGCTGTAAATACAAATAAAACTTGTACCTGTGGAAGAAATTATAAATTAATTAAAAAAGTAGAAGGAAGGTTACAAGAATTATTAATTACATTTACAGGTCGATATATTTCTATGACTGCTATAAATATGCATTCCAATATCTTTGATAATGTACAACAATTTCAATTTTATCAAGATACTCCGGGAGTATGCATATTTAATATTGTTAAAAAACCTAATTATACTGAAAAAGACGAGAAAATTATATATAGGGAATTGAAGAAAAAATTAGGTGATGATATGCAGCTTATAATTAAGTATGTTGATAATATTCCAAGAACAAAATCAGGTAAATATAGATTTTTAATTCAAAAGTTAGATATAAAATATGGAGATAGGTAAAATGGAAAATATTAAGATAATTAATATTATAGGCCCATATCCTCCACCCTATGGAGGTATATCAGTACATATTAAAAGAATTTATAATTATTTAAAGAACAATAATTATGAAGTAAAAATTTATAATGAATCTAAAACTTTTTTTAATGAAGATGTAAAGATAATAAAAAGTTATAAAACATTTTTACTTAAACTTTTTTTTATAAAAGGAGATATTTTTCATTTTCATACAATAGACAAAAAAATAAGAATGTTATTAGGTATTTATAAGCTTTTTAATAAAAAAATAATTTTAACAATACATGGTGAAAGTCTTAATAATCAAATAAACGATTCTAATTTTTTTATACGTTTTTTATTAATAAATAGTTTAAAGAAATTAGACAAAATTATTTGTGTTAATCCTAAAATAGTTGATGAATTAGTTAACTTAGGATTTAATAAAAATAAATTAATTTATTTACCTGCATATATTAATCCAATGGAAGAAGAAAAAGATTATAAAAATATATCTAAAGAAGTATATTCATTTATAAGTAAATCTAAATTTCTATTATGTGCAAATGGTTGGATAAGATTTAATAAAAATCAAGATTTATACGGAATTGATATTATGATAGAGTTGATAAATAAGTTAAAAAATAATAATTATAAGGTTAACCTAATAATTGCATTATTAGGATGTGAAAGTTTAAATGACAGAGAAAAAGAGCATTATAATTACATAAAAATGTTAATTAATAAATACAATCTAAAACAAGAAATATTTTTAATGGAGGTAAAAGATACTGAATTTTATCCTATATTAAAACAAAGTCATTTATTTCTTCGCCCTACGAATACGGATGGTTATGGGGTTTCTATTGCTGAAGCATTATATTTTAAAATACCTGCAATTGCAAGTGATGTTTGTAAAAGACCTGAAGGAACTATTTTATTTAAGAACAGGGATATAGATGATTTATATGAAAAGACAGTAGATGTTATAGAAAATTATAAACAATATAAAAATAATCTAATTAATTATACTCAACATGATTATTCACAAGATTTATTGTTATTATATAATCAAATGATAAATCAATGATTTTTGCATTGGAGGAATTTACCTAATGAAATATATTATTAGCTTAATTATCTTTATTTTTTTTATTCTAGTATCACTTATTTTAAAAAAAAATAAAAAATATTATAATAAATTTTCTATATTATTAATATCTACAGCTATAATTTTTAGTTCAGCAATTAAGTGGGGATTAATTTATTTTGAAATTAATAACTATCTTATTATAATTAATTCTTTTAGTTTATTATTAATTTTATTAATAATACTTTTATATAAAAAAAATAAAATTTCTTTTTTTAAATCAGAATTTAAATTTATTTTTATATGTTTGCTTATAATTATTTTAATTATTTTATTTCAAGCAATATTATTAAAAATTTATAATACAACTAATTATATTTCTATTTTAACTGTATATATTAATTTATTATTATTACTATTATTTAGTTATACATTAAGTAAATATAATTATAATATAAAAGAAATTATAATTCCAATTGTCATTTTTAGTTTTATTAATTCTATATTAGGTTTAATTCAATTTAAAACAGGAAAATTATTTATTAATTTTAAAGATCAAGAAGCTTTAATAAGAAGTTATTCAACTGTTAAAAGAGTTAGTGGTTTTATTATAGGTGATAATGGAGCAGGTAATTTAGGAGCAATACTTTTTCCCATATTGTTGTATAATTATAATAATAAAAAGAACTTAATTAATTTATTGGTATTAGTATTAAATATATTATTTACAATTTTAACTTTTACAAGAATTGGATATCTTGCGATTATTATTGAAATAATGATATATTTTTTATATAAAAATAAATTTAATAATATAAAAAATATTATTCTATTTATAACGAAGATTATAATAATATACTTTTGTATTATTTGCTTTTATAAATTTGCTTATAATAAATTTTATCAGATTTTATTTATTGATAGAGGTGATACAGTTACAGGTAGATTCTTACAATTTAGATATGCATTAATGGCTTTTATCACTAAACCTTTATCAGGAATTGGTACAGGTCAATATAATGAATATATTGTAAATAATTTATTTTTATTTGATCCGTGTGTAATACATTCACAATTATTAAATACATTGGTTGAAGGTGGATTATTAATTTTTATCCCTTTTATTTTGTTTAATATATTTATTATCTTAAAACTAATAAAAAAATATAAAATGAAAAATGAATTTATATATATAATAATGTTAATAATAGGGAATCTTATAGCTACTAATTTTAATCCTAATCAATATTATGATATTAATATTTATATATATTATACAATTTTATTTTTATTTTTATTTGAAAACAAGGTTGATTTTAAAAATAAAACAAAAGATTCATTTTATAATTAAATGCGACAGGTAAATAAAATTTATTCCATTAATAATATAAAGTTAAAAATTATCAATTAGAAACGAGGTTCAAAATGCAAAAGCATAAAGATTCTTTTATAAAAATAGGCTTTATATATGCAGTTGGACAAGTATTATCTAAGGCTTTATCCTTTATTCTATTGCCAATATATACAAGACAATTAGGTACTGTTGGATATGGGCAGCTTGCCCTTGCAGATACAGTTTTAGATTTTATTGGAGCATTTACTATTCTTGGAGTATATTCTGGTTATTACAGATTTTATAGAGAATATGATGAAAAAGATAGAAGAAAATTAAAAAATACAGCAATTAATTTTGCTTTGATTTTATCAGTTTTTGATATATTATTAGTTGTTTTAATAGGACAACCTGTGGCAAAATTGATTTTTAAATTTGATAATAATTATGAAATATTAATTTTAATTATAATAAGAAGTATATTAACACAATTAGTTACGATGCTAATGTGCGATTATACTTTAAATTATAAAGCTACTATTGCCGTTACAACTAATTTGGTTAACTTAATATTAAATTTAGGATTTTCTATCTTTTTTGTTGTTTATTTAAAACAAAATATAGTTGGAGTATATAAAGGATATATATATAGTAATTTTATAATATTTATATATTTATTTTATAAGAATTTAAAATATTATAGATTAGAATTTGATATGTCAATGCTAAAAAATATGCTTACATTTAGTGGAGGATTAATACTTGGGAATATTTCAAGTACAATATTAACCCTTTCTGATAGATATTTTTTGGCAGGATATAAAACATATTCTGAAACTGGGGTATATTCAATAGGATATAAATTTGGGATGTTAATTGATCCTTTATTTATTTCTCCTTTTAAATCTGTATTTACACCATATAAATTTCAAATCTGGAAAAATGAAGATGCCCAAGAAAAATTTAATGATATGTTTAATAAATATCATTTTTATGGGCTATTTATTTTATTAGCAATTTCATTATACAGTAAATTTATTATATCTATTTTTACAACAAAAGAATTTATTAATGCATATAAAATTGTTCCATTAATTTTATTTTCTTATTTTTTGTATGGGAAAACAGAATTTTATATATTAGGTATTCAAATCAGAAACAAAACATATATTAGTAGTTTTGTTATATTGACAAGTGGAATTTGTAATTTAATATTAAATTTTTTACTAATACCTAAATATGGAATGTATGGTGCCACATTTGCTACATTAATATCTTATATTATTATTAATTTTTTATATATTTTTATAGCTATTCCAATGATTAATATTAGGTTTAATTTTTATAAAACTTTTATTTATTATTTAATAAGTTTCATTATTTATCTATTATATTTAAGCTTTACAAAAATATATGATAATATTACTTTTGAAATAATTTTTTCAATGATTTTATTAATTATTTATATATTATCATGTATAAAATTAAAACTTATAAAAAAAGATTATATAAATAAAGTTCTAATATATATAAAAACAAAATTAGCTTTATTTTAATATTAATAATTTCAAATGACATCATTTTAGATTAAATTTGTGGCTATAAGGCATTAGGAGTATTTATACATGATAATATTAGGAAAAAATTTCACCTTAGACAAATATTTCAATTAGGAGGGAGAACAGGACATGGATGGCCTCCTATTATTGGTGATAATGTATTTATTGGACCAGGGTCAAGGCTTCTTGGAGGATTTAAAGTTGGGAATAACGTAATTATTGGGGCTAATGCAGTAGTAATAAATGATGTGCCAGATAATTGTGTTGTCGCAGGCATACCTGCAAAAGTAATAAAAACAAATGTTGATAAATGGAAAGAAGCAGGAATAATTTAATAGTAGATGTACTATGGGGGGAATTTAATGGAAATATCTGATATGGAATTAAACAAATGAGGATATTTTATAATTCAAAGACAGAATAAAAATGTTTATGCAGAATTTTAAATAGGTAATTATAAAAATCAAATTATTAATATGCAATAAATATGAATGTGTAGTAAAAAATACATGAATATAGTACTTGGGGGATTTTTATATTTGTTGATATTGCATTACATGATACAGGAAGGAAAAGTGGAAGTTTAGCTAAGGCATTTTTAGATATTCGTTTTAAATGGGTTTTTTGTTTATTTAGTACTTGGAATATTGCTATTAAATGCTTTAAGAAGAAATGATGTAATAAGAAATAATTCTATAGTTATATTAATTTGTGTGCTTTATGCCATTTCAGATGAGTTTCATCAAGTTTTTGTCCCGGGTAGAGGCCCTAATATAAGGGATGTTTTTATTGATAGTACAGGAACACTTGTTGGGATTTTGATTTATTTGGGGGTAAAGAAAGTTAGGCTATCTAAGTATTTTAGATTTTTGTAAGTTGCCATGGCATTGGGAGTAAAACCTGGTGCTGCTTTTTTATTTTTATTTTATTTATTAATTATTTTTTTAATGATTCCTATTTTTTCGGAGCTTTCCCAGGCACCGGAGAATAGAGAAAAGTTGGTAATAAAAAAATCTATGAAATAAATAATATATTAAAATCTTATAGGAAGAAGGTAGGTTTAGGTATAAACTATAAATTGGTAAAATTTTTCGCATTGAACCATGAATTTTGCAATGATATAATTATAGGCAAAGAGAATTTTTTGGTGGTGAATAGTTTGGATAAAGAAATAAGACAAATGTTTGAAATAATTATTGGAAAATTAGATGGTGTTGATAAAAGACTGGATAGCATGGATAAGAGAATGGACAGCATGGAAAAACGATTAGATAATGTAGAAAAACAATTAGATAATGTAGAAAAAAGATTGGACAATGTAGAAAAACGATTAGATAATGTTGAAAAACGATTAGACAATGTAGAAAAGCGATTAGATAATGTTGAAAAACGATTAGATAATGTTGAAAAACGATTGGACAATGTGGAAAAGAGAATGGATAATGTAGAAAAAAGATTGGATAATGTTGAAGAAAGTATTCATTACATTCAAAAGAGGCAGGATGAAATATTTTTAGTTGCAAAATCCATAGAACATAGCAATGATGTAAGAAAAGCAGAGTTAGATAATTTGATTTATAAAGTAGCACATGTAGAAGGAACGATTAATGGCGTAGGAGAGTTTATTGAATCAAGAAGAGCAATAAAATAAAAAGCTTATCTCAATAAAGGGATGAGCTTTTTCTCTGATTTTTACCTATTTTTGATAAACGGATGCGAAAAAGCTATGTGAGCAAATAGTAAAATAATGCCAAAAATAATTAGAAAAAAGTTATGATTAAAAAAGAGGTACCGAGAAATTTCCTGGTACCTCTTTTTTAAAACTATTTTTTTGTAATTGTAAAGGTTTTTTCAAATATATTATCCATGTTGTCCGTTACCCTTACCTTTATGGTATTTAAGCCATTTTCAATATCAACGTCAATATTGCTGTTTACTTCAAAAATGGTTTCATCATAAGAGCAAACTCTTTGCTCCGTGCCGTTTAATATAAGTATTATTGACTTTATACCCGAGTCATCAACTGCTTTAAAATCAAGGGTAACTCTGTTTGTACTTACGGTTGTGCTTGTGGATTTTGGATACTTAAATGTTACTGTTGGTGCCTTTATATCAGCGATCCTTTTTATTGTAATTGCCTTGGATTGAACATTACCAGCCCTGTCTACAACGGTTATTGTTACAACTGCAGTTCCGTTTTCTTTCCTTACTCCAAGGTTTTCAAGGGTTTCGTTGAAACTTAGGGACTTTTCATAGAATCCTTCAGTATGATTATATATATCCTTTGATATTGTATCAGTATTATCTACTTTAACAGATAAAGTTACCTTTTCAATTCCCGATATAGCATCAAAGACATTGAAGGCAAGGTTATAAGATGTAAGGTAATTGCTTATTGAAACAGTGCTGACCCTTGGGTTTGTTATTGTAATAGTTGGTTTAGCACTATCAGTCTGCTTTGTAACCGAAAGGGACTTTTGAGCAGCATTATCCCATTGGTCGCAAACTTCAATTGTATAACTGCTATTTTTCCCAGTTAAATCCAAAGCTGCTGTATAAACTAAGTTTTCTTCATTTAAAACAGGTGTTGCGGTTATAGTTTCTTTTTGCCCTGTACTAGGATTTGTATACTGCCACTTTATCAAGGCACTTTTTATATTTGACTTATCCTCTGCCTTAAAGCTTAGTACATAAGTTGTATCATCAATATAGGCTAAGGTGCTTGAGAGCACTGTTATCTTCGGGGCTGTTGTTTCAGGCTTTTTAGTTTTAAATGTCAGAGAATAATCCTCATCTGTAGCATTTGCGCCTTCAGCATAAGATACCGCTCCCTTTAAGATTGAAAATTTATAATCAGAATAGTAATCAAGACTGCTCTTTGGGGTAATTGTAAGTTCACTATTCTTCAGTGACCATGATATATCTATTTTATTTCCGTTTTTATCTTCTAATACAATTAAATTACTATTTAGAACTTGTATCGGCTTGTTGTATTTTATTTTTATTTGTGCCTTAACATCAATATTTTGTGATGCTGATGCCGGCGTTGAGCTAATTACATAAGGTACTGGAGAATCTGCTGTTTTAAACTTAATTGTTATATCGCTGTTACAAATATTGCCATAACTGTCGCGGATGCTTCCCTTTACTAGTTTGAATGTATAGCTTGACAAAGGGCTAAGTTTCTTTTCAGGCTTTACAATAAGCATATTAGGATTATCCTTTGATATCTCATATATAATGCTTATAGGCTTATTTGATTTATCAAGCAGAGTACATGCAAAATTATCAGTTAATTGTATACTCTCATCAAAGACAATGCGTATTTCCTGTGTTAATGATGCATCAGAAGCATTTTGCGTTGGAGTGCTTGTTGTAATTGATGGTGCAACATCATCTGTAGTAGTAAAGGAGAAGCTATAATTACTGCCAAGTGTTAAAGTGCTGTTTGAATAGTCCTTTACTGCATTTTTAGGAATAGTTACGGTGTACTTTGTTAATACTTTAACCTTTGATAAAGGTTTTATTGTGAGTATGTTATTTGATACTGAGGATGTTACAGGAATATTTGTACCATCCATATCGGTAAGGGTAATAAGGCTTGCGCCTGTGCCAAGGGCTATCTTCCTGTCAAAGGTAACAGTTATTACAAGATTGTTTGTTGCAACATTTTCTGTATTATCAGCAGGTGAGGTTTTAGTAACGTATACTGGTATTCCCTTCTGGGGCTGATAATATATTGTAATACCATTGCTTTTTATAGTATATATATCGTTTAAGGCTTTGGTTCCTGGTGAAATGTCTAAAAGATTATTAGTAACGTCAATATAACCTTCCCCATATCCGAATTCCAACTGAGTTTCAGATAGACTTTTTATTATATCAAGCTGCTTTTCCCTGCTATTAGTATAATTTAATGTATTTTTAAGATTTGATAGTTCCTTCTCATTATAATTAGTTCTGTCAGCATTAGTTGTATTAGCCCTTGTCTTTTCTATACCTTTAAAAGCACCATTCTGTGCTAAAATAACAAGTGATGTTATATCGCTAATATTATTTGAATCTATCTTAAGCTGTTTTAAGTTAACAAGACCTTCAAGTGGTGTCAAATCACTTATTTCATTTCCAGATAAATTAAGATATCTAAGTCTTGATAATGTGCTTATAAAATCAAGATTACTTATATTGTTATTTGATAATGATAATGTAAATAAATTATGTAATCCTTCTATTGGACTAAAATCACTTGTTTTTATTCCATTAATATTAAGTTCAAATAGATTAGGAATGCTGCCAATTGGTTCAATATTTGTTATTGGGTTGTTTGAAAGTGATAGTAAATATAAATCCTGCATATTTGCAATTGAATCAATACTTTGAATGTTATTATTATCAGCATAAAGTGCAAAAATGTTAGTTAAGTTTTCAAGTGAACTTATGTCTGTAATGCTGTTTGAATTCATTATTAATATTGAAAGATTTTCAAGGCTTGATAAAGAAGATATATTAGTTATTTTATTTCCTGAAATATTAAGCATTGATAAAAATGTTAGATCACTTAATACTGATATATCGCTTATTTTATTGTTGGATATATTAAGCTCTATTAAATCTGTCATTTTACTTAAAGCAGAAATATTTGTTATGCTGTTGTTGTTTAATTTAAGAACATATAGATTTATAAGGTTTGATAAAGGGCTTATATCAGTAATTGAATTATAAGAAAGCTTCAGCTTCTCAAGCTGAGTTAAATTTTGTAAAAAGCTTATATTTGTAAGCCCTGCGTTGCTTAAATCAAGAGAATAAAGGTTTTTAAAGTTTGAAAGCAGTGATAAATCACTTATGCGATTTCCACCGATATTCAGGGATAGAAGATTATTCATATTTCTTAATGGAGAAATACTAGTAATACCAGTGTTGTAGAGTTCTAAAGTATATAGGTCATAAAAGTTTGAAATAAGATTAAAATTTGTAAGTTTGTTTCCGTTAAGATAAAGATGTTTCAGGCCTGTCAAATTTATAATAGATGAAATATTGGTAAAGCCAGTATAGGATAAATCTAATAACTCAAGGTTTGATAAATATAAAAGTGCTTCAAAATTTGTAATTCTGTTTCCACTTAGGTTTAGATATATAAGTTTGTTTAGATTTATTAACGGATATATATTAGTAATGCTGTTATGAGCAAGGTCTAATGCTGATAATTCAGTTAAGTTTGATAAAGGAGATATATCGCTAATTAAATTATAATCTAAATATAAATTTGTAAGCTTTCTAAGGCCTGATAAAGGCTTAATATCCTTAATTGAATTGTTTGTTAGATCAAGGTAAGTAAGATTTTTAGCATATTCAAGCCCTGTAATATCTGTTATATTGTAACCATACATGCTTAGGGAATATAAATTTAGCATATCCTGATCAGTTATTTCCCCTTCAGGTTTATTAAGAGCTTCCCTAATTGCCCTTTCAAGTTCCTTATCCTTGAAAGTTACAGTTTTAGATAAAGTAGGGCCAAAGGATATTTGTACATCCATAGAGTTTGAGCTTGTACTTAGAACTTCAATATTAATTTCGCTGTCACTGCCGTCATATAATTTGCTGCTTGGTGTTGATATTGAATTAAAAGATGTAAACCCACCAACATAATAATAATGATCATAATCATCCCAATAGATTCTATTATCAAGTTGGCTGTATTCTAATTCCCCTTCATTTGCCTCTTCAACGTCAACAGCTTTATGTGATTCATCATCATTTATGCCATATCCATAGTTTGCATAATATACGTTTTCATCAATATGCAGGATTTCTATCCCGCCGCTTATAAGATATGAGGATAATGACTGGTCAAATCCATTAAACTGCCTGTTTTCAAGCAGGAAGTATTCATTTGAATTTTGTGTTGGAATCTTTAAAACGTTGTATCCTGAAGGTGAAGCAAAGGAGTTTATTGTGTAGTTTGAATTCTGGCTTACAACTGTTGGGTTTGCAAAGCCAAGCATTATTTTACTCCACGCATCAAAATGTACAGGTGAGGCTCCTAGGTACTCTGAAGGAAGGCTTGCCCAACTGCCGACTGCCATTATACTGTGTATTCCAACACCTTCAGAGGAATAATCGTAATCATATAAATCTGGCAGCCCAAGGTCATGCCCAAGCTCATGACAGAGTATACCTATTGTAGCTATATGGTCATCATTATAATAGTATGAACCGTGTATTTCGCCTTGCTGGGTATACCCACCATAATATGGTGAACATACGTATTTGCCATTTAGTTTTAGTCCTGAAATACTCCATCTGTGCCCCCATACTGAAGGCTTGTCTGAAGAATAAATTCCAGAATATGAGCATTCATAGCCTGCAATTATGGTTACAATATGGAGTTCACTGTTATCTATATACCCATTGTTATTTGTATCAAACTTTGAGAAGTCTATATATTTGTCATTGCTTGCTTTAGTTAAAGCATCGATTACAAGCTGCTGATTCCTATAATCAGTTTCTGGGCCAGTATTTGGATGATTGTAGGGTAATTGAACTTTTATAATACCGTCATTGTAGTTGTTGTATGTTTCATCAGCCGGTATAAAGTTAAACTTATTTTCAGACACTTCCCTATAATAAGTTCTTACAGTTTTACCTGTAGTTCCAAAAAACTGGTTGTTCCATACGCTGTCAGAGTTTTTTATTTTTACATCAGAAAATTCTACAAGTACAACTAAAATTTTTTGATTCCAGTTTGTTACTGGATTTATATCTGTAGTACGTTGAATTGCTCTTAGGATTGAAGAACTGTATTTTGCATTTAGCAGTTTTTTACTATTTTTTGAAACTGTTTTTCCAGTTACCGAATTCTGAGGTTTTGGATCTATTTTATATCTGCGGTCTGTTTTGGTTAATTTATTAAGATTTAGTTGAGCATAATACCAATAGTTATCCGTTCCCTTTATAATCACATCGCCTTTTTCCCCTTCTATCCAATTTAGCCATTCATCACCTTTTATCCTTGCATAAAATGATGTACCATCTGGCTGAGTAAGTAGAAACTTTTCAGATCTTGCCGGTGCTGCTGATGCGTTTTTATAAAATAAAAAAACATTAAAAAAAAGAAATAAGATTAGTAGAATATACCTTTTTTTATTTTGCAACATATCCCATCCTCCCTTATTATTTGGTTGCGTTTAATATATTCGACATTTATGGAAAATTTCCTTTTCTGCTGCCTTATAAATTATTATCATTCTCCGGTGCCAGGCACCGGAGAATGGAGAAAACAGGTATTTAAATATAGTATGCCTGTTTTTTATTTTTATGCTGCTTTTATAAAGCTAAGGTAAACTTTTTTGCAGCCAATATTGGAATTTATAGTTATTTACAAAGAAAAAATTATATTTTTTTTCAGATTTGCTTTTTTGTATTTAAAAGGCCAAGCCTTATAATTACCTTAGTACCGGTACGAATATTATTTTTGGGGGATTATTATGAGGGAAAAGGTGATTTTAGCAAGGCATGATGAGAATGTAAGGCTTGAAATTTTAAAAAGTTTTGAACCACTTATTAAAAAATGTATAAAGCTTTATGTAAAGAATAGAGAGTATTATGAAGATGCATTTCAGGAAGGATATATGATTGTTTTAGGATGCATATATAAATATGATTTGAATAAAAATTATCCTTTTGAAGGCTATGTTAAAAGTTCTGTTGTATATGGTATTAGAGATTTTTCATTTAACATAAAACAGCATGTAAGCCTTGATGAGAGGATTGGTGAGGATCAAGAGGGAAGCCTTTATGATATTTTAGAAGGAGATGCTGATGTTGAGGAGGATTTTGAAAGGAAGGAAGATATTAAAAGGCTTAAAGAAGCTTTAAAAAAACTTCCTTATAGGCAAAGGGAGATAATAGAAGAGGTATATTTTAAAAATATGAGTATGGCTGATATATGCAAATATAGAAGGTGCCACTATATGAGCATTGTTAAGATGAAGGAGAGGGCATTAAAAAATCTTAAGGAGAATATGAAAAGTTAATATTTTCACTTGCAATGGAACTTATGTTCGTAGTATAATATATGTAAACAAATGGAAAAAGGAGGATAAATATGGTTCAGTATATCATTCCTGAATATATTGAAGGCAGGGGGGATTGCTGCAGGATAAAAGAAGATGACAACGAGAGGATTATATATAAAGGAATGAGCAGTGCCTTAAGGAGTTTATTTTATGAAAGAGGCAGGAGCATTGAAAGTATAAGAAAAAGATGTGTTAAAATATTAAACCAGAAAAACCTTATACCTATTTATCTTGGAGAAGGAGAAGTTTTGATTCCTGTTAAAGTAAGGGAGAGCATTGTAAAGGGTGATGGCTTATATGGATATGTAAATTATGGATTTATAGATAGGATTTATGATGATTATATAGTTTTTAAGGATAATAGCCGTATTTGTGTTTTGGAAAATAAAAAGAGTATAAATAAAAGATTTAAAATGGCCTCTATTGTTGAGAAGGAATTTGATGATTTAAAACTTCCTTTAGAATTCTATTCCATGTCAAAGGAGGCTGCTACAAAAGAGGATATAGCTCTTTTGCTTTTAGAGATAAAAAAGATTGTAAAAAAGATTGAAGCTTAAAAAATTGAAAATTTATTAAATAAAAAGAGACAACTAATTATGATTAGCTGTCTCTTTGTTTATTTTTACCTTCCTTCAAAAGCGTTAATATACATTTCTTTTATTTCGCTTATTAGAGGATATCTTGGGTTAGATACGGTACACTGATCGTCAAAAGCTTGTTCAGCCATTTCGTCAAGGCTTGCATAGAACTTCTTCTCTGAAACACCAGCCTCTTTTATAGATTTTGGTATATTTATTTTTTCCTTTAGCTCATCAATTGCTTTAATTAATAATTCAACCTTTTCATCATCAGTTTTTCCACCAAGTTTTAAATAGTCAGCTATTTGTGCATATCTCCATTTTATATTTGGATATTTATATTGTGGGAATGCAGTCTGCTTCCTTGGATTATCTACAGCGTTAAATCTAATAACTTCATTTATAAGGAGGGCATTAGCTATACCATGTGGTATATGGTGCATAGCACCAAGCTTGTGAGCCATTGAATGGCAAACTCCAAGGAAAGCATTTGCAAAGGCCATACCAGCTATAGTTGATGCATGAGCCATCTTTTCCCTTGCTTTTACATTTGTTGTACCTTCATTATATGCTTGTGGTAAGTATTTAAATATCAATCTTATAGCTTCAAGGGCAAGTCCATTTGTATATTCTGATGCAAGTACTGAAACGTAAGCTTCAATTGCATGTGTTAGGGCATCTATACCTGATGCTGCTGTAAGTCCCTTTGGCATATTCATCATAAGCTCTGTATCTACTATTGCCATATCTGGTGTTAATTCATAGTCTGCAAGAGGATACTTAATTCCAGTTTTTTCATCAGTGATAACTGCAAATGGAGTTACTTCAGAACCAGTACCTGATGATGTTGGAATTGCAACCATCATAGCCTTTTTACCCATTTCAGGGAATCTATAAACTCTCTTTCTAATATCCATAAATCTCATTGCAAGATCTTCAAACCTAACTTCAGGATGTTCGTACATAACCCACATTATTTTAGCAGCGTCCATTGGAGAACCTCCTCCAAGGGCTATAATAACATCTGGGTTAAATGCTTTCATAAGGTCTGCACCTTTTTTAGCACATGCAAGGGTTGGATCTGGTGTAACTTCAAAGAATACATTAAATTCAATACCGCATTTATCTAAAACCTCTGTAATTTTTTCTACATAACCAAGTTCAAATAGAACTTTGTCAGTTACAATAAATGCTTTTTTCTTATTCATATCCTTTAATTCTTTTAGTGCAGTTGCAAGGCATCCGTATTTAAAATAAATCTTTTCAGGAACTCTAAACCAAAGCATATTTTCTCTCCTTTCGGCAACGTTTTTAATATTTATAAGATGTTTTACACCAACGTTTTCCGAAACGGAGTTACCTCCCCATGAACCACAGCCTAAAGTTAATGAAGGTTCAAGTTTAAAGTTATATATATCTCCTATTGCACCTTGTGATGATGGCATATTTATTATTGTTCTTCCAGTTTTCATAACAGAGCTGAATTTTTCCACTCTGTCTTTACTCTTTATTGTATCAGTATAAAGTACAGATGTATGTCCAAATCCACCGTTTTTTACTAGTGTTACAGCTTTATTTAGAGCATCATCAAAATCCTTAGCTCTATACATTGCAAGTACTGGAGAGAGCTTTTCATGAGCAAATGGTTCATCAAGTTCAACAGATTCAACTTCTCCTATTATAATTCTTGCACCTTCAGGAATATTTATTCCAGCCATTTCAGCTATTTTTTGAGGGCTTTGTCCTACAATGTTTGGATTAATAGAACCATTTACAAGTATTATTTTTCTAACCTTATCTACTTCATCGCTCTTTAATATATAAGCGCCTCTTTCTACAAATTCCTTCTTAACTTCTTCATATACTTCATCTAAAACTATAACTGACTGCTCTGATGCACATATTACACCGTTGTCAAAGCTCTTTGATAAAAGTACAGAGTTTACAGCCATCTTAATATGAGCTGTTTCATCTATTATAGCAGGAGTGTTTCCAGCACCAACGCCAATTGCAGGCTTACCAGAGGAGTATGCAGCCTTAACCATTCCAGGACCACCTGTTGCAAGTATAAGGTCACATTCTTTCATAACCATCTGTGATAATTCTACAGAAGGCTCATCTATCCATCCGATTATATTCTTAGGTGCTCCAGCCTTAACAGCGGCTTCAAGAACTATTTTAGCAGCTTCTATTGTTGATTTCTTTGCCCTTGGATGAGGTGAGAATATTATTCCATTTCTTGTTTTTAATGAGATTAATGCTTTAAATATTGCAGTTGAAGTTGGGTTTGTAGTTGGAACTATTGCAGCAATAACACCTATAGGCTCTGCAATCTTAGTAAGTCCAAATCCTTCATCCTTGTCAATAACTCCACATGTTTTTTCATCTTTATATTTATTGTAGATATATTCTGATGCAAAATGGTTTTTAATAACTTTATCCTCTACAATTCCCATTCCTGTCTCTTCAACAGCCATTTTTGCAAGATATATTCTTGCATCATTTGCAGCCATTGCTGCTTGGCGGAAAATTTCGTCTACTTGCTCTTGAGTATAAGTAGAAAATTTCTTTTGAGCTTCTCTAACTTCAGCTATTTTGTTTAAAAGTTCTTCTCTGTTAGTAACTGGCATAAAAAACACCTCTTTCATTATATATTAATGTTAAAAAAATAACATGTATGACTAAAAAAATAATTTTAAAAAGGAGGAAGAGGCTTGATTAGCAAGCCTCTTGATGAGGCTTAATTGGCGTTTATCCCAAATAACCGTTTTACTACTCTTAAAATGTAAAGTATAATGTTATTATTTTCACAATGTTATTGTATATTAATATAATGAAAAATGCAATATATTTTAAAAATTTTTAACATATCAGATATTAAAGAAATCCTTTTTGGTTAGGAACTATGCAAAAGCCCCGTGAATGGATTTCAAAAAGGCATCTTTCGTGAGCTTTGGCAAAATGATAAAGTGCCAGAGAAATCCTTCACGGGGCTTAATAAAACAAACTTTTTCAAAGGCCTTAAACAATTAAAAATTAATAACCGCTCAATTCTTTTAAAATATATTTGTGCTAACTTCTTTATATATATCTTCCCATTGAAGCGGCAGTCTTACGCCAATTGAATTGAATTCTGCTTTAACATCATCATTTAGCTTATTTAAAATGTTTTTTGAAAGTTCTTTTAAAATATCTGTAATCTTCTTTCTAACAGAATCAATTGCTTCATCTTCCCCAGAAAGTTTATATCTTGGTTCAAGATAATAAAAGAAGTAGATTATAAAATGCAAAAAGGCTATGTATCCCTTATTAGCATCAATTTCAAAGAGATATTTTATTTTATTAATATATACTATAAGGAATTTTTCTTCCATATTGTAAACATCTAAAAACCTTATAATTTTTCTGTGGTCGATATAGGACTTTATATAGCATAGAATATAAGGCAATATCAAATTTAAGTAGCTTAGATATCTTTCTATATCAAGATTTTCAATATCAATATAGTTTAAGTTTATGTCATCAAAATCATATTCTTTATCCATGTTTTCTTTTAAAAAGAAAAATAAGGAGAGCAGCTCAATAATGTTTTGATTTGTTTTTATGTTTTTTGATGTTTTAATTCTAACTATTTGTGTGATATTTTCTTTTATATCATTATCTATATTATCAAATTGTATGCTATCTTCTAATCTGTTAAGGATTAATTTTAAAACATCATCATTAATGAAGTAGTTTTCATTGATAACTTTTAGTAATATATTTTTACACTGCTCATACATATTTTCAGAAGGCAAAAGCATAATATATTTTTTAATAATTTCATTTGAATATTCCTTTGCAAACTCTGGAAATTCAAGTAATATGTCCTTTTCAATCATGGAAAAATCTTCAACTAAAGATTCAGAATTGTTTAGCCTTTCTATGCATTCTTCAAATAAAAGGCTGTCAAGTTTCATTTCTATAAGCTTTTTTCTTATAATAAATAAACTATCTTCATCAAATGAATTTATTGATTCTATATATAATTTTACGAAAATATGGGAAATAATAGTTCCTGCTATGCTTTGATATATTTCATTTACAATATTTACCCAATATTCAATATCCTCCTTGCATAGTTTTAAGATTTTATCTATAATATCAGCATCCTTTGATGTAATATAGCAGCAGTGTTTAATAAGCTTTTCCATAGCCTCATTTTTCATAGCCTGTTTAAAAGTATATCCAAGTTCTATCAGACTTTTTAAAGTTATGTAAAGATAAAAGCCACTTCTATCTTCAAGTTCCTTTCTTGATAGAAGTGCATTTAAAAATTCAATCCTTTCTTTTGATATAGATTCTTTTAATATTGCAAAGGATAAATCACTAAATTCATTGTTTATTTCCTCATATATTTTTAAAAGTTCAGGTAAACTGTCGCTGCTTTTAATTGCTATAATATCTATTGCAGCAAAAAAGTAGTAGCAGTTTTTATCAATAAATAAAGGAATTTTATTATTTAAAGCCGTTTTAAATATGAATTTTGAAAAAGGTTTTATCGATTCAATATCTATGCTCCTTGATATAATTTGAAGATGCATCTCAAGGGAATTATAAACATTAATCAAAAAATCATCTTTAATATTTTCAGATGCAAATTCAAATGCAGGTTTTAAGTATTTATTATCTTCATTTTTTTCTTCATCATTTAATGCAGTGTTTTCAACTATTTTATAAAGCTCAAGGCAGCCATCTATATTTTTATCAAGATTATCATAGCCGCAGTCTTCTATAAACTCATTAAATTTTATTAACTGGCTAAAATCCTTTAGAAAAGATTTTATGGCAAAATCAGAAAAATTATAGTTAGATTCAAAAGAAGGATAATTTAAATTTAAAAAATCAAAAACATATTCTTTATCAGAAAAAGCATTGCTGAGCCCGTTTATCATGCAGCCATTTTTAGATATTAAATCATCGGTTGTAAAAGTCAAACTATGAGAAAACTTATTAGGAAGGCACATTGAAAGTGAAGCTATCCATAGAATAATGTTATCTTTAGTATCATATATATAAATTGGTTTTTTATTTTCATTGCAGTAAATAAAAGCATTTAATAGTTTATTTAAATATAATATCCTGTTGTTCAATAAAAAATCTTTAATTTTTTCCCGGGAAATATGATTTTCTGGTATTTCCATCTCCATGCTTATTAAATTATTTTCTTTTAATTCATCTAATCTTTTAATAAATAAATTTGATTCTATTAGCTCAATTGGGTTAAAATCTAATGGTTTATTAAAAATGATAGCATGGGCAAAGGTATTTTCAATACTGCTTATGCTGCATTTTATAATACAATAATTGCCGCTTTTCAATTGTAAAAAAGAAAATATTTCTTTAGTTTCATTGGTGTTTGAAATCTTTGATAATTCTTCCATTGGACTTAATATATCTTTGATTTCATTTATATCATTTTTAATTATCATTTCTGAAGCATTTAAAATTTCTATTCTATAGTAACGCTTTAATATACCTTTTTTAATCAAATGAAAAAATGCTTGATATCCTTTCATAAAACCACCCTTTTAATATATCGAACTTTTTTTAAAAGCATTGATAAATTTTATAATGAAAAAATCCATTTTTAAAATTGCAATTTTAAATTTAATTTAAATTTTTTTAATATAGGAAAAAATATATTGACAACGATAATTGTATATAATATAATTCATGGAAATAGATGTTATTTCAACATATAATAAAGCTGAGATGGAGAGAAAGATACCTGTTTTGAGCTTTAGAGAGCTAACGGTTGGTGGAAGTTAGTGCTTAAAGGGTATGTAATGATCACTCCGGAGCTGCCAAGTCGAAAGCTTACAAAGTAAGTAGATGAGGACGGGAGCTACCGATATATAGCTATATGGTTATGATTGAGTATTGCAGTTGCAATACGATATTCCGACCTGATGAAATGAGGCGTAGTGGTATATCTAAAACATAGATATACTATACGTGAAGATGGGTGGTACCACGGAGGTTAAGTCCTTCGTCCCTATGGATAGTTCTATATCCATGGGAACGAAGGGCTTTTTTTAATACAAAGGATATTAAAAATATAATTATTTAAATTGTTCTCAGCAAATTAAGTTGATTTAACATTGAATTATTAATGGGAGGGATATTTGTGTCAAAAACTTTAAATGTATCACTAATTCCAAGCATCGATCCTTTTATAAGAATTGTTTCTGTGTTAAGGAAAAAGGGATTTGATATTGAAAGTGTTGATTTTAAAGAAATTGATTCACAAAAGGGAAGCCTTAAAATAAAAATCAATGAAAATATGAATCTTGGATTATATGAAGCTATGCTTCAGGTTAAAAAAGTAGTTGGAGTATATGAAATAAAAATATCTGAGGAGGAATGTTAAATGGCAAAGATGTATTATGAAAAAGATGCAGATTTAAAACTATTTGAAGGTAAAAAAGTAGCTGTTATAGGATATGGAAGCCAAGGGCATGCACATGCTTTAAATCTTAAAGACAGTGGTGTTGATGTTGTTGTAGGTTTATATGAAGGAAGTAAATCATGGGAGAAAGCCCAAAAGGATGGGCTTAGAGTATTAAAGGTAAGCGATGCTGTAAAAGAAAGCGATATAGTTATGGTGCTAATTCCTGATACTAGCCAAAGAGAAGTATATGAAAGGGATATAAAGCCTTACCTTAAGAAAGGAAGTGCCCTTGCTTTTGCACATGGGTTTAATATTCACTTTAATCAGATAGTTCCTGAAAAGGATATCGATGTTTTTATGGTAGCGCCAAAGGGCCCAGGCCATCTTGTAAGGAGGGTTTACCTTGAAGGAAAAGGTGTACCGTCTCTTATTGCAGTTTATCAGGATTATACAAATAAAGCAAAGGATATTGCTCTTGCTTATGCAAAAGGAATTGGAGCAACAAGGGCAGGGGTTATTGAAACAACATTTAAGGAAGAAACTGAAACAGACCTTTTTGGAGAACAGGCTGTTCTTTGTGGAGGAGTTACTGAGCTTATAAAGGCAGGTTTTGATACCCTTGTTTGCAGCAGGATATCAAAAGAAATAGCATATTTTGAATGCCTTCATGAGATGAAGCTAATAGTTGACCTTCTTTACGAAGGCGGGTTTGAAAAGATGAGATATAGCGTTAGCGATACTGCAGAATATGGAGATTATATGGTTGGAAGAAGAATAATAAATGAAGATACAAGAGAAGAAATGAAAAAAGTACTTGAAGAAATTCAAAATGGAAAATTTGCAAGGGAATGGATACTTGAAAATCAGATAAATAGACCTGTATTTAATGCATTGAAGAAAAAGGAACTTGAACATCCAATTGTAGAAGTTGGTAAGAACTTAAGAAAAATGATGTCATGGATAGAGGAGTGATCAAAATGAGAAGTGATGATATTAAAAAAGGACTACAAAGAGCACCCCATAGATCCCTTTTAAAGGCTTTAGGCATTACAGATGAAGAAATGAATAAGCCTTTTGTTGGAATAGTAAATTCCTTTAATGAACTTGTACCAGGTCATACAAACTTAAGAGAAATAGTTGAAGCAGTAAAAAAGGAGTTTTTATGGCTGGAGGTATACCATTTGAGTTTCCAACCATTGGTGTATGCGATGGAATTGCAATGAACCATGAAGGAATGAAATATTCTTGCAAGCAGAGAGCTTATTGCAGATAGCATTGAAACTATGGTTTTAGCTCATAGGCTTGATGGAATAGTTTTAGTACCAAAATTGCGATAAAATTGTTCCTGGAATGCTAATGGCTGCTGCAAGGCTTGATATACCAGCAATAGTTGTAAGCGGAGGGCTAGGTGGCTTGCTGAGATGATAGCTCTGCAAAAATGTTGATTTGACTACAATTTTTGAGGCAGTTGGAAAAGTTTCAGCAGGCATTGGAGATTTAAAGAGCTTAAGGAACTTGAGGATTGTGCTTGTCCTACTTGTGGTTCCTGTTCAGGCATGTTTACAGCAAATTCTATGAACTGTATGTCAGAGGCCCTTGGAATGGCTCTTCCGGGTAATGGAACTATACCAGCAGTTTATTCGGAGAGAAAAAGACTTGCCAAGGAAGCAGGTATAAAAATCATGGAACTTATAAAGGAGAATTTAACTCCTTCAAAAATATTAACTGAAAAGGCATTTGAAAATGCACTTACAGTTGGCCCTTGGCTGTTCAACAAATACCGTACTTCACTTAACAGCTATTGCAAAGGAAGTTAATGTAAAGATTAACCTTGATATGATAAATGAAATAAGCAGTAGAACTCCTAATCTTTGCAGGTTAAGTCCAGCAGGCCCTTACCATATTCAAGATTTATATGAGGCAGGGGGGATACCTGCAGTTATGAAGGAGCTGTCTAAAAAGAATCTTTTAAATCTTGATTGTATACTGTTTAAAAATGTTACAGTTGAAAAGGTTATTGAAAATGCAGTAAATAAGAATGAAAAAGTAATTGCACCAATTGAAAACCCTATAGTGAAACTGGCGGAATTAAAGTATTAAAGGGAAGCCTTGCACCAGAAGGGCAGTGTTAAAAAATCTGCAGTTGTTCCTGAAATGATGAATGTTAAATTAAAGGCAAGGGTTTTTGATGGAGAGGAAAGTGCAACAGAGGCAATATTAAACGGAAGCATTAATAAAGGTGAGGTTATAGTTATAAGATATGAAGGGCCTAAAGGCGGTCCAGGAATGAGGGAAATGCTGACACCAACATCAGCTCTTGCTGGTATGAATCTTGACAAATATGTGGCACTAATAACTGATGGAAGATTTTCAGGAGGAACAAGAGGTTCAGCAATTGGCCATGTATCTCCTGAAGCCTGTGAGGGAGGTCCAATAGCTTTAGTTAAAGATGGGGATATGATTGAAATTGATATAGATAACGGAAGATTGGAACTATTAGTTGATGAAAAGGAGCTTGAAGAGCGTAAAAAGAATTTGTCCCTAAGTTTAAAGAATATGGTGGATATATAGGAAGATACATGAAAATGGTGTCTTCAGCTTCCCAGGGGGCATATAATAATGTCATTTTGGAGGATGCAGTAATGTATTTAACAGGAGCTCAAATTGTTTTGGAATGTTTAAAAGAACACAACGTAGATGTGCTGTTTGGATATCCTGGCGGTGCAGTTATTCCTTTATATGATGCACTATATGATGAAAGAAACAACTTTATGCACATTAGAACAGCCCATGAACAGGGGGCTGTTCATGGTGCTGATGGTTATTCAAGAAGTACTGGAAAAGTAGGTGTCTGCATTGCAACATCAGGACCTGGAGCTACTAATACTATTACTGGTATAGCAACAGCTTATATGGATTCTACTCCGCTTTTAGTAATAACAGGGCAGGTTCCAAGCAATTTATTAGGAAGGGATTCTTTTCAGGAGATAGATATAACAGGGGTTACTATTCCTATTACTAAAAATAACTATCTTGTGAAGAATGTTGAATTACTTGCACCAACTCTCAGGGAGGCTTTTAAAGTTGCTGTAAGTGATAGACCGGGACCGGTATTGGTTGATATAACTAAAGATGTGTTTCTTAGTAAAACAGAATATGTAAAATGCGAAAGCGAATATAAAAACGATAGTTTTGATTTAATCGAAGATGATGTTTTAAAGAGGGCAGCAAAGCTTATAAATGATTCAAAAAGGCCGGTTATTTATGCTGGAGGAGGAGTAAAAATTGCAAAGGCATCGGATGTACTCATAAAAATTGCAAAAAAAGCATGCATACCTGTAGTGAACACTCTAATGGGGCTTGGAACTATTCCCAGAAACGATGAATTGTCACTTGGGCTTGTTGGAATGCATGGCTTTAGAGAAGCTAACCTTGCTGTTTCAAATTCTGATCTTTTAATTGCTATTGGAGCAAGATTTAGCGATAGAGTGGTTGGAAAAAACGATTCCTTTGCAAAAAAAGCAAAGATAATACACATTGATATTGATGAAAGTGAATTTGGTAAAAATGTAAAACCAGATATATATATAGCAGGAAATTTAAAGAGCAGCCTTGAAAAGCTCTATTCATTAATAGAAGAAAAGGATAGAAAGTCCTACATTGAGGAAATTAGAGGTTATGCTGTATCTAATAATAATGATGAAGGGAGCTTTTTACCTAAAAATATAATAGGCATTTTAAATAAAAAGTTTGATGAGAATTGCTTTGTCGCAACAGATGTTGGACAGCACCAGATGTGGACTGCTCAACATTGGAAATTTAAAAGTGAGAGGGGATTTATAACATCTGGTGGCCTTGGGACTATGGGATTTGGATTAGGTGCGGCTATAGGATGTAAAATTGGAAATCCTGATAGTGATGTTGTTTTAATAACTGGAGACGGAAGCTTTAGAATGAACTGTAATGAACTTGCTACTGTTTCAAAATATAATATTCCAATCCTTATAGTTCTTATGAATAATAAAACCCTTGGAATGGTAAGGCAGTGGCAGAGGATGTTCAGCAATAAAAGATATAGCGAAACTGATGTTACTGATGATGTTGACTATATTAAGCTTGTAAATGCTTATGGAATAGAAGGGTTTAAAGTAAATACCCTTGATGAATTAAATAGTATTGTTTCAAAAATAAATAAACTTACAAAGCCACTATTTATTCAATGTGACATTGAAAAGAATGAGAGTGTTTATCCAATTGTTCCCCCTGGTATGCCGATTGAAAATATGCTCTTTGAAGGATAAAAAATCTAATTTATAGTTTTTGTTAGTATTAATGTTAAAATGTTGAAAAAGGAGTATAGAAATATTATAATAAGCATAAGGAAGGGGATGATTTATCTGAAAAATATAAAATTTGAATTAGATTTAAAAGGTAAAAAGGCAAAGAAGAATCTTAAAAAGGGACTTGCACTTGGAACAATATTTGGAGCTGCTGCTGGTTTAGTTGGTGGAATTCTTTTTGCTCCAAAGTCTGGTAAGGAGACGAGGGCTCAAATAAAGGACAATGCAGCTGATGTTTCTAAGATGGTAGCTGGTAATGTTAAGGAATTTACAAAAAAGACAGGTGAAGTTGTAAAAGAAAAATTTAATAAGTGCTGTAATAAAGAAAAGGATGCAGCTTTAAATCAGGATGCTCAAGAAAGTAATCAGGAAGAAGTATCAAATGAGACTCAAGAAAATATGAATGAGGAGTAATACTATGGAAATAAAGATAACTGCTGAAGGGTTGGTTCTATTTATTGTTGCAGTTGCGGTTATTTTAATTACAGTATACCTTGTTAAATTGTTAAAAAATCTTATTGAGCTTTTGAAAAATGCAAATGACTTTTTTAAAGAGAATAGAAAGAATTTAGATGAAACTTTAAATAACGTAAATTCTATTACAGCTTCAGCAAAGAATAAAGTAGATTACTTAGATAAATTTTTAAAATCCAGTGATGAAGTTGCAGCAAGCAATGATTTTTCAAACATTGTTTCTATAGCACAGGCAGCCTTTGATTTATATGATCAGATTAAAGGAGTTTTTCCTAAGAAAAAAAGGCATAGAAAATAAGCTGTGGCGGTTAAAATGAAAAATTTTAACCGCTTATTTTGTGTATAAAAATTATGCTTTTATTTTATAGAATTATATCAATAAATATGATAATATTGCCTTAATAATAGTATTTTATAAAAGTAAATTGTAAGGGGGAATATATGTGCCTGTTAATAATTCGTTTTATGGTAAGCTGAAGATTTATAAAGATAAGAGTAAAGAATATAAGTATATAATTGAATATCCAAAGAATAAAGGCAATATTACTGATATTAGCATGGAGCTTTTTAAAAATATCTTGGAAGAAGATGATGTTGTAATTCAGGTTGATTCTGTTTTAACTTTTTTAAGCATAAATGATTTGAAAGAGCCAATAAAAAGTTTAAAAGATGTATTAAATGAAAAAAATATATATTTAAACTATAGAGCATATAAGTATGAAGAAAAGAAGTCCTTTTTAGGGCTTATGATTGGAAATAAACTTGCTATAAGAGAAGTTCTTACATTTAAATTTTCAAAATCTTTTTACGATGATGAGATTTTAAAGCTTTTATTGAAAATAGGATGCATGATATATGTTCCAAAAGATAAGTCAAGTGATTTTGTAGATAGTATATCTAATGGATATTATGAAGATGAAAATGAAAGGCTTAATCATTTTAAATTTATAATGTATATAAATTCTTATGTTGATAGGGCGTCAGTTGAAACTAAAATATCAGATTTAGAAGAAATTAAGAAAATGTTTATAAAATAAGTAAAATTAAAGTACAATTTAAAAAGAAGGATTATCATTTTTTTCATAGAATAATGTCTTAAGATACTACTGTATACTTTAGGATGGTGAATTTTATGGCTAACCAGAAAAATATATCAATTGTAAGGATGGCCATCTTTTTAATAAATTTTTTTATAATTATGTTCATGTCAATAATAATCTATAATACAACTAAACTTATTTGTGAAAATGATATGGCAAGAAGTTTTTTGGAAAAAGTAAAGTTCGTTCCAATGATACCCTGGAAGGTACCTGCTTATTCAATATCTCTTCTTATTATATTGTTTATTTCATTTGAAATCAGAGAAAAAATATCAAAAAATTTCAAAATATTGTTCTTTATATTTAGCATATTAGACTTAATAATATGTATTGCAGTAATTTTTTGCTTAAATATTGGATATAAAGGGCTTTTGCTTCTTGCAATAGCTAATATGATTATATACATAGATGATAGAAAAAGCAGAAGTATTTTTATAGTAATAACTATTATTATATATGTACTGCTTGATTATGATATATTTTCAATTGAAACAAATATATTTTCAATAAATGAATATATACAATATTACACTTCAACTCAAAGACTCTATATTTATGGTATTAGAAATATACTAACCTCAATTAATGAAGTCCTGTTTATACTTTTTATGATAATGGTAATTCAAGGGCAGATGGATGAAAATAAAAAGATAAAAGAGCTGTATTCTAAGCTTTGTAAGACAGCGGAGGAGCTTAAAATTGTAAACATACAGCTTCAGGATTATGCAAAAAAATCTGAAGAGATGGCAAAGACAAGAGAAAGAAATAGACTTGCAAGGGAAATACACGATACAATAGGACATACTTTAACAGGAATAGCAACAGGGCTTGAGGCCTGTATAGAGCTTGCAGGAGTAGATATTGAAAAGACAAAGTCTCAAATTATTAAGATTGCTGAACTTGCAAGAAAAGGGCTTGTTGATGTAAGGCGTTCAGTAAATGAATTAAGACCAGATACATTAGAAAGGTTTTCCTTAATTCCTGCTATACAAAATCTTGCTGAAGATATAAATGAGTGTACAAAGGTTAAAGTTATATTAAATATTGAAGGGGATGTTCCAAAGTTTGGTGCTGATGAGGAGGAAACAATATACAGGATAATACAAGAAGGTATTACAAATGCAGTACGACATGGAAATGTAAATGAAATAAGTATAGCATTAAAGTTTGTTGATGGGAAAGCTTTCATTAGCATAAAAGATGATGGGACAGGCTGTAGCAATATTGTAGAAGGATTTGGGCTAAAACATATAAGAGAGAGAGTTGAAATGTTAAAGGGAAGTGTTAATTTTATAAGTGATGATGGAAAAGGATTTAGTATTACTGCACAAATACCTATAAGGGGGAGAATAAAAGTATGATAAGGGTGATGATAGCAGAAGATCAGGAATTAATAAGACAGAGCCTTGAGATTATTTTGAGCAATAAACCAGATATGGAGCTTGTTGGAATAGCTGAAGATGGATTAAAGGCAGTTAAGTTAGCAAAGGAACTGCTCCCAGATATTATACTTATGGATATTAGAATGCCTGGAATTGATGGAGTAAAATGCATTGAAATAATTAAAGAAAAACACCCTAATATTAAAATTATTGTTTTAACAACATTTGATGATGATGAATATGTTTTTAATGCTTTAAAAAATGGGGCTAGTGGATATCTTTTAAAGGGCATTTCTTCAAAGGAGCTTGTAGATGCAATAAGGACAGTTTACAACGGAGGAGCTTTAATAAATCCAAATATTGCTGTAAAGGTTGTTAAACTTTTTTCTCAAATGGCTCACATAGATTATAGGTTTAAGGTTGATGAAAAAACACTTAACAGTTTAAGTAAGAATGAGATTAAAATAATAAAGCTTATTGGAATGGGAATGTCAAATAAAGAGATTACTGATAAGCTTAAGTTTAGTGAAGGAACTGTAAGAAATTATATTAGCGGTATTTTAGACAAGCTCAACTTAAGGGATAGAACACAGATTGCGATATTTGCTGTCCAATCTGGAATGATATTAAATGGAATTGATAGCAAAGGTGATATCAGTGAAGCATAAAAAAAGAGTAATTATTATTATTTTAGTAATCTTGATAATCTTTTTATTTAATATTTATAAAAAATTGAATAATATAGTAGTGCTTGAACTTGGAATTTTTGCAGGAAGCATGTATGATGTTCCTAACTGGCAGAGCTATAAAACCTTTGATGAGGCAATAGAAAAATTTCAAAATCTCCATCCTAATATAAGGATAAAGTATAGGAGCGGAACATTAAAAAATGACTATTCAGAATGGCTTGCACAAAAGATTATAAATGGGGATGAACCAGATGTATTTTGTGTATTGCCTGGGGATTTTAATACCTTTGCATCAATTGGAATTATGAAAAATCTTGATGAGCTTATAAAAAGGGACAAAAGTTTTAACATTAACAGGATGTATTTGAATGCAATAAAATTCGGCCAGTTTCAGGGAGTTCAATATGCAATACCAAAGGAACTTGATCCACAGCTTATGTTTGTAAATAAAACTCTTCTTAAAAAAGAAGGAATTCAAGTTCCAAAGGGAAACTGGACGTGGGAGGATTTTTATAATATTTGCAGGAAAATAACTAAGGATACAGATGGTGACGGAAAAATAGACCAATTTGGTTCTGTAGGTTTCAATTGGAAAATAGCTGTATATACAAATGGAGAGCAGTTTTTTGATCAAAGTGGAAAAAAGGCTATGTTTGACAGTAAAGGAGTTATTGAGGCAGTAAAATTTGTTAAGGCTTTAAACGATTTAAACCAGAATTTTAAAGTTAATCTTGAGGACTTTGATAACGGCAGAGTTGCATTCAGGCCCTTTTCATTTTCTGCATATAAAGCATATAAAACTTATCCATATAGAATAATAAAGTATGCTCAGTTTGATTGGGAGTGCATAAAACTTCCAAGGGGACCAAATGGTAGGAATGCATCGGAATTAAATGCTATGTTATTTGGAATAAGTTCAAGAACAAAACATACAAAAGAGGCATGGGAGTTTTTAAAATTCATTACATATAATGATGAAATTCAAATGGATGTATTAAGGTATTCCCATGGCATACCTGTTTTAAGAGATGTTACAGAATCAAAAAAAGCCGAGGAAGAGCTTTTAAAATATAATCCGGAAGAGGAGATATCTGTTGATACTAAAGTTTTAAGTGATGTAGTAGAGCAGTCTGTAGTCCCACCGAGATTTCATAAATATGATGAGGCTGTAGAAATTGCAGATAGAGAGATTTATCAAATAATAAAAGGGGATAAAGAAGTGGAAGATACTTTGATAAAGCTAAACTCCGAATTAAATGATTTTTTAAATCAATAGAGGGGATTATATGATTAAAAGAATAGCCTTATTTTTAATAATAATATTTATGCTGTTTTCAACAAGCTGCATAAATAATGAAAAAGTAAGCAATATTAAGAAGTATAAATTTGGTGCTTCCTACATGACTTTTAATAATCCATTTTTTGTTGAACTGAACAATGGAATAAAAGATGTTGTAGAGAAAAACGGAGGAAAACTTATAACTCTTGATCCACAGCTTGATATACAAAAACAGATACAGCAGATTAAAGAATTAGTTTATGAAAGAGTTGATGTTATTTTTTTAAACCCGGTAGATTGGAAGGAGATAAAACCTGCACTTGAAATTGCAAAACGTGCCAACATTCCTGTAATTGTTGTTGATGCACCAGTTTATGATGATGAACTTGTTGAATGTACTGTTGTATCTGATAACTATAATGCAGGTGTGCTTTGTGCAAAGGATATGATTAAAAGATTAAATGGAAAGGGAAATGTTGTAATACTTGAACATCCTTCTGTAAAATCTGCAATTGACAGAATAGAAGCTTATGAAAACACTATAAAGGAATATCCAGATATAAAAATTGTTGGCAGAAGAGCATCAGACGGCCAGATTGAAAAGGCTATGCCTGCAATGGAGAGCCTTTTAAAAATGAATAAACAGATAGATGCAGTTATGTGCCTTAATGATCCCACAGCTATGGGGGCAATTGCAGCTCTTGAAAAAGCTGGTCGTTTAAAAAATGTACTAGTATATGGAGTTGACGGTTCTCAAAATGCAAAAAAGATGATTAAGCAAGGAAAGATGATAGCAACTGCTGCACAGTTTCCAAAGGAAATAGGGAAAATAGCAGCTGAAGCAGCTTTAAGAAAGTTAGCTGGTGAGAAAATTGAACATGAAATAAAGGTGCCTGTAATACTTATAGATAAAAATAATGTAGATAAATATTAAAAGCTCTGCTACTTTGCAGGGCTTTTTAATATTTACATATATCATGCCCTATATGACAAATGTAATAAATAAGTTGTGACAAATTATATGTGAATATTCTTAAAAATTTTTATATTATAAAAACAACGGCACAGGATGCCTATAAAAGAAAAAAAGGGGGATTTATATGTTTAAAAAAGTATTGGCAATTCTTTTAACAGCTGCATTAGTGTTTTCGCTCTTTACAGGCTGTGGTTCTAAAAATACAAGTACACAGCAAACATCTCAAAGTAACCAGCAGCAAACATCACAGAGTACAGAGCCTGCCAAAAAGCAGTACAAGTTTGGTGCAACTTACATGACAATGAACAATCCATTCTTTATTGCATTAAATGATGGTATTAAATCAGTTGTTGAAGCAAATGGGGACTCACTTGTTGCTCTTGATCCTGCACTTGATTTGAACAAGCAGATTAGCCAGATTGAAGACCTTATTGCACAAAAAGTTGATGCTATATTCTTAAACCCTGTAGACTGGAAAGGAATAAAACCAGCCCTTGAAGCTGCAAAGAAAGCAGGAATACCAGTTATAAATGTTGATGCTCCTGTATATGATGAGGATTTAGTTTCATGTATTGTAGCATCAGATAATTATAACGCTGGTGTACTAGTAGCACAGGATGTTATGAAAAGATTAAGCAAAGCAAATGTTGTTCTTCTTGAACATCCAACTGCAAAATCAGCAATTGACAGAACAAAGGCCTTTGAAGATACAGTAAAGGGTAATCCAAACTATAAGATAATAGCAAAGCAATCATCTAATGGACAACTTGAGCAGGCAATGCCAGTTATGGAGAACATAATTCAGGCAAATAAACAGATTGATGTTGTTATGGGACTTAATGACCCAACAGCTTTAGGAGCATTAGCTGCACTTCAGGCTGCAAAGAGGGATAAAGGAGTTTTAATATACGGTGTTGATGGTGCTCCAGAAGCAAAGAAGATGATAAAAGAAGGAAAGATGACAGGAACAGCAGCACAGTCACCAAAGAATATAGGAAAGACAGCTGCAGAAACTGCATATAAGCTCTTAAAAGGAGAAAGTGTTGAACATAAAATATACGTACCAGTTACTCTTATAACAAAGGACAATGTTGACCAGTTTGGAGTAGATGGATGGCAGTAATGATACATGTAAGTTTTGCCCGATTAATTCGGGCAAAACTTTAAATTTAATTAGAAGAGGTGAAGACATAATGAAGGATACTATCCTTAAAATGAGCAATATACACAAAAGGTTTCCAGGGGTTTATGCATTAAATGGGGTAGATTTTGAATTAAGATATGGTGAAGTTCATGCACTTCTTGGAGAGAATGGTGCTGGAAAATCTACTCTTATAAAAATACTTGCTGGAATTTATCAAGTAGATGATGGTGATATTTATATAAAAGGCAAGAAATGTAATATTGATAGTGTAAGAACATCGCAATCTTTGGGTATTAGTGTAATACATCAGGAATTGTGCCTTGTACCATATATGACAGTAGCAGAAAATATATTTTTGGGAAGAGAAAAGGCTATTGGAAGGACAGGATTTTTAAAGGCGAAGGAAATTAATAAGGATGCACAGATGATATTAGATTCTTTAGGCCTTGATATAAAAGCTGAAACAATTGTTAAAGATTTAAGTATTGCTCAGCAGCAAATGGTTGAAATTGCAAAGGCTCTTTCTACTGATTCGGAAATAATAGTAATGGATGAGCCAACATCTTCTCTAACTGAAAAAGAAACTGAAATGCTTTTTAATACTATACTTGATTTAAAAAGTAGAAATATATCGGTTATATATATTTCTCACAGATTAGAAGAACTATTTAAGATTTCTGACAGGGTAACTGTTATAAGGGATGGTAAATATATAGGCACAAGAGATACAGCCTTAACAAATAGGGAAGAATTAATCTCAATGATGGTTGGCAGGGAGCTTAAGGATTTATATAAAAGAACTATAAGGCCATTAGGGGAAAATATTCTTGAAGTTAGAAATATTAAGAGAGGAAATATATTAAATGATATAAGTTTTAATCTTAGAAAAGGTGAAATACTTGGAATATCCGGACTTGTAGGTGCAGGAAGGACTGAACTTGCAAGAGCGATATTTGGAATCGATAGAATAGATTCAGGTAAGATAATGATTGAAGGAAAAGAGATTGATATTAAATCTCCACTTGATGCAATGAATAATGGGATAGTTCTTGTTCCAGAAGATAGGAAACAACAGGGGCTTGTTTTAATCAGAGGAGTTGGATACAACATTACTCTTACAGTGCTTAATCAGTTTTTAAAATTGATTAAGGTAGACAAAGAAAAAGAAGAGTCAATTGCTCTTGAATATATAAATAAACTTAATATTAAAACGCCTACGATTGAACAAATAGTTGGGAATTTAAGTGGTGGAAATCAGCAAAAAATTGTAATTGCAAAATGGCTTGCCACAAAGCCAAAAGTGTTGATACTCGATGAGCCGACAAGAGGCGTTGATGTTGGGGCAAAGGCAGAGATATACTCAATTATGGACATGCTTGCTTCACAAGGCGTTAGTATTATTATGATTTCTTCAGACCTACCTGAAATAATCAATATGAGTGACAGGGTAATTGTAATGTATAGAGGTAAAATTACGGGAATAATTGATAGAAATGATTTAAAACAGGAAAAAATAATGCATTTTGCAACTGGAGGTGTTAGCTATGCAAGCTAGTGTTACAAAAAATAAAAACAACTTAATATTAACATATATTCTCAAAAATAGTGTGGTAAAATATATAAAAGAAAACCTTGGAATAATAATTGGTCTTGCAGTAATGTGTACTATTTTAAGTATATTATCTCCTGCATTTTTAACAAAGGAAAATATAATAAATGTATTAAGACAGGTATCGACAAATGCAAACCTTGCATTTGGAATGACTCTTGCAATTATAATAAATGGAATTGATCTTTCAGTAGGTTCTATACTTGCTTTATCAGGAACTATAACAGCAGGGCTTATAACGTTTAATAATATGCCTGTTATAACATCTGTTATTATAGGTATCATTATAGGAATAAGTCTTGGTTTGTTTAATGGAATTGTTATAGCAAAAACTGGAATACCACCTTTTATTGTAACCCTTGCAATGTATAATATAGCAAGAGGGGCTGCCTACGTTTATACAGGTGGTATGCCTGTTAGAACAATGAATGAACAATTTAACTTTATTGGTAATGGCTATTTAGGGCCAATACCTCTTCCAGTAATATATACACTAATCTTTTTAGTTACAATGTATATATTGATGAATAAAACAAAGTTTGGAAGATATGTATATGCTGTTGGTGGAAATCGTGATGCAGCAAGATTTTCAGGTATAAATATTAAAAAGATTGAAATAGCTGTATATACAATAATTGGATTTTTATCTGGTTTTAGCGGAATTGTTCTCTGTGCAAGGATGTATTCTGGTCAGCCTACTGTAGGAGTAGGGTTTGAGCTTGATGCTATTGCTGCTTGCGTACTTGGTGGAACAAGTATGATGGGTGGAATAGGTAAAATTGGTGGGACTGTGCTTGGAGTTTTAGTAATAGGAGTATTAAATAATGGATTGAATCTTTTAAATATCAATTCATTTTGGCAGCTTATAGCTAAAGGTGTTGTAATACTTCTTGCTGTATATGTTGATATTTTAAAGAAAAAGAAAAAATGATATATAAATAGGAGGGCAAAATATGTTTGATGTTGCAGCACTTGGAGAGCTTCTAATTGATTTTACTCCTGCAGGAGTTTCTAATACTGGAAATGATCTATTTCAAAAAAACCCTGGAGGTGCACCAGCTAATGTGCTTGTTGCAGTTTCAAGATTAGGAAAAAAGACAGCATTTGTTGGGATGGTTGGAAAGGATCAGTTTGGATTTTTCTTAAGGGATGTTTTAAAAGATAATGGTGTAGATGTTTCAGGCCTTAAATTTTCAGAGAATGTTAATACAACACTTGCTTTTGTTCACCTTGATAAGAATGGGGACAGGTCCTTTAGCTTTTATAGAAATCCTGGAGCAGATATGATGCTAAAAGAAGAGGATTTGAATTATGAGGTTATTGATAATTCAAACATTTTCCACTTTGGTTCCATATCAATGACCGATGAACCTTCAAGAAGTGCAACATTAAAGGCTGTAGAGGCAGCAAAAAATAAGGGTGCTATAATATCTTATGATCCTAATTTAAGGCCTCCTTTATGGAAAAGCCTTAAGGATGCTAAAGAAAGGATAATTGAAGGATTAAGATATGCTGATATACTTAAAGTATCAGATGAAGAAATGGAGTTTATAACTGGTACAAGGGATCTTCAAGAAGGAAGCAGTATACTTTATAAAATGGGTATAAAACTTGTTCTTGTAACTCTCGGAGAGGATGGATGCTTTTATAAATATAAAAAAGAGATAGGAAAAATAGATGGGTTTAGAGTAAAGGTAATTGATACAACAGGTGCTGGAGATGCATTTTTAGGAGGAGTATTATACAAAATATGCCAAAAAGGTATCTGCGATATAAGTAGTATTGAAAAATCTGAAATGGAGGATATAATAAGATTTGCAAACTGTGTTGGGGCCCTTGCAACAACAAAAAAAGGTGCCATCCCTGCAATGCCAACTCTTAATGAGGTTTTAGATATTATGAATTTTTCATAATGCCCCCTTATAAAGCCTTATTCCTTGTGGAAGAGGCTTTTTTTAATTTATTTTAGTAAACTGTAGTTTTTTAAGATGTGCTAATAGAAATTTAGATGTTATTCCAACAAAAATGCCAGTTCCAATACCTGCTATCATAAGAACAGGGAGGTATGCAATAATTCTTATGTTTTGAACCGTAATTGAGGCTACTAAAATTTGACCGATGTTGTGAAATACGGAGCCCATAACGCTGACTCCAATTATGCTTACATTTTCTTTGCCAAACTTCTTTAAAATAAACATCACCAAAAGGCTCAATATTCCTCCTGATAAGCTGAAAAAAAAGCTTGAAAGGGAGCCGACTAAAAGTGTTGAAAGTATTATTCTTAATATAACAACAAGGAATGTATCAGCAATGCTTAGAGAATATAGGGATACAACAGTAATAATATTTGCAAGACCAAGCTTTGCACCTGGAGTTATAAAGGGAACAGGTATCATAGTTTCAACTATATAAAGCACTAAGGCCTGTGCAACAAGTATTGATATAAATAGCATCTTCTGTGTTTTTTTCATTTAAATCCCCCTTAATATGCAAGATCATCGGTTTCAGATTTACCTTCTCCTTTTATTTCCACAACAACTTTATGAGGAAGGCATACGATTGTTTCACCTACTTTATCGATGGTTCCTGATTTAACACATACTCTGTCGTGGCAGTCGGCATCGACCATGTTTATTTTTCCATTTGATATATGGATTACATTTTTACCAAGTTTAGTTTCAATTGGGATAGTCATTTCTTCCATATTTTCTGTGAGAGGGATTCTCTTATATAAAACCCCTTCAACGTAAATCTCTGCATAAGTATTTTCATATTTTTTATTTGAAGAGAACATGAACCAAGCTGCAGATACTATAGATATTAATAAAAATGAAATTATAATAATAATATCAAATTTTTTCATTATTTTAGCCTCACTTTTAAAGTTAATATTAAAATCTAATTTTTATTTTAAACAATAATTTAATGTATGTCTATATAGCTCGATGCTTGAAATTTAATGATTATTAATGAAATAAATGAACAAAATGTACATAATTTAGTGTAAATTGATAATATATTGACGATGATTTTAATTGAATGTTAAAATAAAAACAAAAAAGATGATTTAAAAAATTTTAACTATGAATAATATTAAGTTTACTTGTTTATAATACGGCTTTAGAGAAACCTCTAAAGCCTTTATAATGTATAAACAATAAAAATATATTTTATGGAGGATATCATGATACATAACAAAAAAAGACTTTTAATTTTATGCATAATCTTAGTTATCAGCCTGTCTTTATTTTTTTCTGGATGCCAAAAAAAGGTTAAGGTTTTAAATGAACCAATTGAAAAGACTGATTTTGTCCTTGGAACGGTTTGTACAGTTAAGATTTATGATGAGGCACCATCAAATTTAATGGATAAGATTTTTGATAGGCTTAAGGAAATTGAAAATAGGATGACGATAAATGCAGAGGGCAGCGAAGTTGATGAAATTAATGAAAAATCAGGGATTGAGCCTGTCAAAGTAACAGATGATGTTTATTATGTAATAAAAACTGGTAAAGAATTTGGGAAGATTTCAGAGGGACGTTTTGATATTACTATAGGTCCAATAGTAAAGCTTTGGAATATTGGAACAGATTATGCGAGGGTTCCTTCTCAAAATGAAATAAATGAAAAACTTCCTTTAGTAAACTATGAAGATATAGTACTTGATGATAAAAACAAAACAGTATTTCTTAAAAGGAAAGGAATGATTATAGACCTTGGGGGCATAGCTAAAGGATATGCTGCTGATGAGGTTTATAGGATTTTAAAAGAGAACAATGTTGAACATGCAATTATAAACCTTGGTGGGAATGTATTTGCAATGGGAAGTAATCCAAAGGAAAACCGAAACTGGAATATAGGGGTTCAAGATCCATTTAGTGAAAGAGGAGATTATATTGGTATATTAAGTATTTCAGACAAAACTGTTGTATCATCAGGAATTTATGAAAGATATTTTATACAGGATGGAAAGAGATATCACCATATACTTGATACTAAAAATGGCTATCCTGTTGATAATAACCTTGCAGGGACTACTATAATAGCTGATAAATCAATAATGGGAGATGCTTTATCAACTACTATTTTTGCAGCAGGGGTTGATAGAGGGCTTGAAATTGTTAAAAACTTAAAGGAAGTTGAGGCAATTTTTATTACTAAAAACCGTGAAGTATATATTACACCAGGACTTAAAAGTATCTTTAAAATAACAAATTCTAATTTTAAGATTATGAATTAGATTATGAAAGGTTTGAGTTTTATGGCTTATAAGGATATTCAGGATTTTATGAATGTACTTGATAGGAGAGGACTTCTTAAGAAAATTAAAGTTGAAGTAGACAGTGAACTTGAAATTACAGAAATAACTGATAGAATTTCAAAGTCAAAGGGGCCTGCTCTTTTATTTGAAAATGTAAAGGGTTCAAAGTACCCAGTTTTAATCAATACCTTTGGAAGCTTTGAAAGGTTAAATCTTGCACTTGAAGTTGATAAATTAGATGATATTGCCCATGTAATAACCGATTTGATGGATGTTTCAAATTATATAGGATTTATAGATAAGATTAAATCTATACCAAAACTTGTAAGGCTGGCAAGGGTTTTTCCTAAAAAAGTAGATAGGGCTCCCTGTCAGGAAGTTGTTGAGGAAGCAGACCTTTCAACTCTTCCAATTTTAAAATGCTGGCCACTGGATGGAGGAAGGTTTATTACTTTGCCTCTTGTAATTACAAAAGATCCTGAAACAGGCCTTCAAAACATGGGTATGTATAGGCTTCAGGTTTATGATAAAAATACTACAGGCATGCACTGGCATCTTCATAAGGACGGAAGGGAAATATACGAAAAGTATAAAAAAATCGGAGGAAGAATGCCGGTATCGGTTGCATTAGGGTGTGATCCAGCAACCATTTATTCAGCAACAGCACCTCTTCCAAAGGAAATAGATGAGATGATTTTTTCAGGATTTTTAAGGAAATCTCCTCTTGAAATAGTAAAATGCAAAACAAATGATATTTATGTTCCAGCAAATGCAGAATTTATACTTGAAGGGTATGTTGATGTTGATGAACTCCGTGAAGAGGGACCCTTTGGAGATCATACTGGTTATTATTCTTTAAAAGATTTATATCCTGTGTTCCATATAACTTGTATAACAAGAAAAAAGAATCCTGTATATCCTGCAACAGTAGTTGGAAAGCCTCCAATGGAGGATTGTTATCTTGGAAAAGCAACCGAAAGAATATTTCTACCTCTTCTTAAGATAATGTGTCCTGAAATTGTTGATATTAATTTTCCACTTGAGGGAGTTTTTCATAACTGTGTTATAGTATCTATTAAGAAAAGGTACCCTGGGCATGCAAAAAAAGTAATGCACTCTCTATGGGGAATGGGACAGATGATGTATACTAAGATGATTATAGTTGTAGATGAGAGCATAAATCCCCATGACCTATCGACAGTTGCATGGAAAGTTTTTAACAATATTGATGCTGCAAGGGATGTAGTGATTGTTGAAGGCCCATTAGATGCCCTTGACCATGCATCACCCCTTTCCCATTATGGGCATAAGATGGGAATAGATGCAACAAAAAAATGGACAAGCGAAGGACATTTAAGGGAATGGCCAGATGATGTTGAAATGACGAAGGAAATAAAATCTCTTGTCGATAGGAGATGGATTGAATATGGTATTTAAAAAACTTAAAAATTATTCTGAACTTGTAATGTTTTCACATACTTTGTTTTCTCTTCCCTTTGCTGCAATTTCAATGCTTTGGGCTGCTAAAGGCCTTCCTTCGATAAAGGTAGTACTTTGGATATTAGTTGCGTTTGTTGGTGCAAGAACAGGTGCTAATGCATTAAATCGCTTAATTGATAAGGATATAGATGCAAAAAATCCAAGAACTGCTGGACGGCATTTGCCTAAAGGCATTGTAAAAAACTATGAAGTTGTAATACTTTCTATTATAAGTTTTTCACTTATGGCTCTTGCGGCATTTAAATTAAATCCTCTTTGTGTAAAGCTTTTACCTCTTGCAATAATTATATTTATTTTTTATTCATATACAAAAAGATTTACCTACCTTTGCCATATAATACTTGGAATTGCCTGCGGAGGTGCACCAGTTGGTGCTTGGATTGCAGTAACAGGAAAAATAGGCTGGCCTTCTATTGTACTTGGTGCCGTTGTAATGTTTTGGGTTGCTGGATTTGATATTATATATGGCTCTCAAGACTATGATTTTGATAAAAAAGAAGGATTATTTTCAATACCTGTAAGGTTTGGAATAAAACATGCCCTTGAAATTTCTTCTTTTTTTCACATTATTGCAATATTACTTCTTGTTTATTTATATTTTATAATGAACATGGGCTTTCTATACCTTATAGGCGTTTCAATAGATGCAATACTTTTATACATAGAACATAAAATAGTATCCCCAAACAATCTTTCAAATGTTAAAATTGCATCTTACAGTATTAATGAAGTTGTAAGCGTAGTTCTATTTTTATTTACTGTGGCAGACATTTTTTTGAGGTGATAGAGTGAAAAAGTACATAGTTGGAATTACTGGTGCAAGTGGCAGTATCTATGGTATTCGCCTTGCAGAGGAAATACTTAAGGCAAAAAATGAGGTGTTTATTGTAATTACTGATAATGGCCAGAAAGTAATGAAATATGAAACGGGATTTGAGCTTAATAGTGTTTTAAAGAGGCTTGAGGGTTTTGGAAAAGTAAATTTATGTGATATAAATGATTTATTTGCTCCTATTGCAAGCGGTTCATTTAAAGTTGAAGGGATGGTAATTGCCCCCTGTTCGATGTCAGCAATAGGTAGAATTTCAAATGGAATATCTTTAAATCTTCTTGATAGGGCAGCAGATGTTTGTATAAAAGAAAAAAGAAAGCTGATTGTTGTTCCAAGGGAGATGCCCTTTAACACTATTCATTTAGAGAATATGCTAAAGTTAAGCAAAAGTGGTGCTGTGATACTTCCAGCATCACCTGGATTTTATAATAAGCCTCAAAGCCTTGATGATATAATAAATTTCGTTGTGTCAAGGATACTTGATAATTTAGATATTGAAAATAATATATCAAAAAGATGGAGGGATTAAGTTGAAAAAAGTATTAAAGTTCTTATCATTATTAATTATTGTTTTTTCACTATCAGCATGTAATCAGTCTAAAAAGGAACTTAAACAATTAAATATTGGCGTACTTCCTGATGTTGATTCAATACCCCTTATAATAGCACAGCAGCAAGGATACTTTGAAAAAGCTGGGATTAAGGTTAACATAGAACATTTTAAAAGTGCAAAGGACAGGGATAGTGCTTTCCAAGCTGGAAAGATTGATGGTGCTGTATCTGATGTGCTTGCTGCTGCTTTTGCAAAGGAAGGAGGCTTTGATATCAGAATAACTTCAATGACAAATGGAAGTTATAAGCTTCTTGTAAATAAAAATTCAGGAATTAAAAGTATTAATGATTTAAATGGAAAGAGCATTGCAATTTCAAAGAATACAATAATAGAATATTCCTGCGATATGATGTTAAAGGAAGGGGGCTTATCATCAGATAATGTGAAAAAGACAGTTATACCTGAAATTCCTGTAAGACTTGAAATGCTTCAGAATGGCAAAATTGATTCTGCTGTACTTCCAGATCCACTTGCAACAGTTGCAATGAAAAATGGTGCATTACTTTTAAACAGCACTGATAAGCTTAACATAAACCCTGGTGTACTTCTTTTTTCATCAAGTGCTATTGATTCAAAGAAGGAAGAGATTAAAGCCTTTTATTCAGCTTATAATATGGCTGTAGAATATATTCAAAAGCAACCAGTTAGCAGCTACATAGATGTTTTAATAAAAGAAGCAGGCTTTCCCGAAACTGTAAAGGATTCAATAGTTCTTCCAAAATACACAAAGGCGGTGCTGCCAAAAGAAAAAGATGTTGATGAAGTAATAAAATGGCTTAAAGATAAGCAGCTTATTAAAAACGAATATAAATACAGCGATTTAGTTGATGAAAATTTAGTGAGGTAATCTTATGATTAAAGTTGATAACCTTACTGTAAGATATAAAAACAATAGGGGCAGTTTTACTGCCCTTTATGATATAAATATTGAAGTTGGGGATAAAGAAATTGTTTCAGTGATTGGTCCTTCAGGCTGTGGCAAAACAACCCTTGTATATGTCCTTTCAGGAATAATAAAGGAATTTGAAGGAAGTGTTTTAGTAAATAATATGGTAGTTAATCCAATCAGGACGAGAATAGGAGTTGTATTACAGAACTATGGACTTCTGCCTTGGAAAAATGTTTATGAAAATGCAGTAATTGGTGCAAAGATAAAGGATAAAGAAAAATTCGACAGGCATTATGCAGAATTTATATTAAAGGAACTTGGACTTATAGATATGAAAGAAAAATATCCTAATAGTTTAAGTGGTGGGCAAATGCAGAGAGTAGCTATTGCCCGCTCATTTATTTTAAAGCCGGAGATATTGATTATGGATGAACCTTTTTCTGCATTAGATGCAATAACAAGGGAAAAAATACAGGAGCTTTTTTTGAAAATA
Source organism: Caloramator sp. E03 (assembly GCF_006016075.1). Classification (NCBI taxonomy): domain Bacteria; kingdom Bacillati; phylum Bacillota; class Clostridia; order Eubacteriales; family Clostridiaceae; genus Caloramator; species Caloramator sp. E03. The sequence goes on from NZ_CP040093.1 coordinate 2,568,708, forward strand.
TGGGTTAAAAATAGAGTTTCTTCAGTTTTTGTAACACATAGCATTGAAGAAGCTGTGTATGTTGGGAAAAAAATTATAATACTTTCAAATAGTCCTGGGAGAATAATAAAAGTAATTGATAATCCTATATTTGGAATAGAAAATCCAAGGCTCTCACCGAAATTTTATAGCATAGTAATGGAAATTAGAGAATTTATAAAAGAGGGATGGAAGATTGAAAATTAAAAAAGAATATATAAAAAATATAAATGCAGTTGCTTTTATTATTATATTTTGGCATATTATATCATTGCTACTAAATCGGCCCATACTGCCAAGACCAATAGAAGTATTAATTCATTTAATAAATATATTTTTCTCAAAAATATTAATACATGCCCTTTTTAGTATCGGAAGGGTAATTGTGGGAATATTTTTGTCTTTTATTATAGGTATGCCGCTGGGAATTATAATGGGATATAGTAATTATTGGGATGATGTTTTATCACCAATAATATATTTTTTATATCCTATTCCTAAAGTTGCTCTTTTACCAGTTGTTATGCTTATATTTGGGCTTGGAGAGGCTTCTAAAATAATTATGATAATTCTTATAGTTGTATTTCAGATAGTAGTGACTGCAAGGGATTCAGTAAAAAATATACCAAAAGAAACATATTATTCATTATTTTCCCTTGGAGCTTCAAAGTATGATATATTTAAAAACATTATATTTCCAGCAGTATTTCCTGAAATTTTAACATCAGTTAGAGTCGGAACTGGTACTGCGGTTTCTGTATTGTTTTTTACAGAAACTTATGGAACAGAATACGGTATGGGTTATTTTATAATGGATTCATGGATGAGAGTTAATTATATTGAGATGTATTCAGGAATAATCATAATGGGCCTAATTGGATTTGTGTTTTTTTTAACTTTAGATTTGCTAGAAAGATTTTTTTGTTTATGGAAGAAGTAATCCACTAATTTTGATATTTTTTAATATGATTTTATTTATATTTTACTGTTATCAATAATAAAAAAATGACCAAAATGACCAAAAATTTGATAAACATTGACGCAATTTTAACAATTGAATAAAATTAAATTGTAAAATTATTTTGAAATAAATCTATTAAAGGGGGGATTTCGTTGAAAAAAAATGTTAAAGGAGTGGCCTTTGTTTTAGCTACAGCATTAACACTTTCAACTATGGCAATCGGCACAAATACAAAATTGCTTGGTGTTGATGTTGTATCTGCTGCAACTACTGGAGAGACAACTGCTCCTAAAACAACAACTAATCCAAAAACAACTGTACCTAAAACAACAGTTTCAAAGACAACAAATGTTTCACAATTATCAGGGAAGTTAACAAGACTTATTGCACTTCACTCTTGTGGGGAAGATGTTAAACTTGTTCAGACATTGCTTAATAAATACGGGTACAATCTAAAAGTTGATGGAATAGTTGGACCAAAAACTTTAGCAGCAGTAAAAAGCTTCCAGAAGAAGAATGGTCTTAAGGTTGATGGAATAGTTGGACCAAAAACTTTTGCAAAGCTAAGTCCTACTGTAGTTCAGACAAAAACTCAAGAATCAGCTGTAAAAGAAGAAAAAGTTACGGTTAAGATAGGAAAAGTTGATTATGCTGCACATGGAACAAAATGCTTTACAGTTGCAGTAGCGGCTGTAGCAGGAGACAAAATTGTTGCTGCATACTTTGATGATTATCAATATATGCCAACAAGTGCAGCAAAGGGAGTTCCAAACTCAGATGCAGATTTTGGAAAGAACTATCCACAAGGATATGTTTTAGGTTCAAAGTTGACAAATGCTGATTATTACTCACAGAACATGAAGACAAAGGCAAATGCAACAGTTCCAATTGACAAGAACTTTGAAGCAATAAGAAAATACGTAACTGGAAAGACAATAGCAGAGCTTGAGGCAACACTTTCATCAACAACAAAAGAAAAAATGGTTGATGCAGTAAGTGGGGCAACATTAGAAGATACTTATGGTTATGTAACTGCTATTGTTAATGCGGCAAAAGCTGCGAAGGATGATGTTTCAATACAAGTTGATGCAAAGGATATAAGCAATATAAAGATAGGAAAAGTTGATTATGCTGCACATGGAACAAAATGCTTTACAGTTGCAGTAGCGGCTGTAGCAGGAGACAAAATTGTTGCTGCATACTTTGATGATTATCAATATATGCCAACAAGTGCAGCAAAGGGAGTTCCAAACTCAGATGCAGATTTTGGAAAGAACTATCCACAAGGATATGTTTTAGGTTCCAAGATGACAAATGCTGATTATTACTCACAAAATATGAAGACAAAGGCAAATGCAACAGTTCCAATTGACAAGAATTTTGAAGCAATAAGAAAATACGTAACTGGAAAGACAATAGCAGAGCTTGAGGCAACACTTTCATCAACAACAAAAGAAAAAATGGTTGATGCAGTAAGTGGGGCAACATTAGAAGATACTTATGGTTATGTAACTGCTATTGTTAATGCGGCAAAAGCTGCGAAATAATTTATTGTGAAATTTAAATAATAAAAATAAAGCGGTTAAGAAAATTATAAAAAGTTCTTAATCGCTTTATTTGTTTTAAAAGATATTATTAAATCTGCGTATTTATACTACCTTTGTTGTCCATGCCTCTAAGTTCCATACGTCAGTAACTATTTCTGTATAAAATTCCATCTCGTGGCAAATTAAAAGTATGCTTCCCTTATATTCTAAAAGTGCTCTTTTAAGCTCCTCTTTTGCATCTACATCAAGATGGTTTGTTGGCTCGTCAAGTACAAGAAGATTAGTTTCTTTATTAATCAGCTTACATAATCTTACCTTTGCCTGTTCCCCGCCGCTTAAAACCATAACTTTACTTTCAATGTGTTTTGTTGTAAGACCACATTTTGCAAGGGCAAGCCTTACTTCAAACTGATTAAAGGACGGAAACTCATTCCATATCTCTTCTATGCAGGTATTATAGTTGTTTTCTTTAATTTCCTGCTCAAAATATCCAATTTTTAAATAATCTCCAAGTTCAACTTCGCCTGATAGTGGCTTAATTTCGCCTAAAATGCTTCTTAAAAGAGTTGTTTTTCCAAGTCCATTTGCACCGATTATTGCAATCTTTTGCCCTCTTTCCATTTTAAGATTTAAAGGTTTTGATAAGGGGGAGTCGTATCCTATAACTAAATCCTTTGTTTCAAATATTAATTTGCCTGATGCACCAGCTTCTTTAAAATTAAACTCTGGTTTTGGCTTTTCCTTATCAAGCTCAATAATTTCCATCTTTTCAAGCTTTTTTTGTCTTGACATAGCCATGTTTCTTGTTGCAACCCTTGCTTTATTTCTTGCTATAAAGTCTTTAAGCTCTGCAATTTCCTGCTGCTGCTTTTTATATGCTGCCTCAAGCTGCTGCTTTTTAGCTTCATAGACTCTTACAAAATCATCATAGTTTCCTACGTATCGTGTAAGCTTTTTATTTTCCATGTGATAAATTAAATTAACAACGCTGTTTAAAAAAGGTATATCATGGCTTATAAGTATGAATGCATTTTCATAATCTAAAAGATATTTTTTTAGCCACTGGATATGCTGCTCATCAAGGTAGTTAGTAGGCTCATCTAGTAAGAGTATGTCCGGCTTTTCAAGAAGAAGCTTACATAGAAGAACCTTTGTCCTTTGACCTCCGCTTAAGTCATTGACATCTGTATCAAGTCCAATATCACAAAGCCCAAGTCCCCTTGCTACTTCTTCAACTTTTGCATCTATAATATAAAAGTCGTTATGAGTTAAAATATCCTGAATTGTTCCCATATCTTCAAGAAGGGATTCCATCTCTTCAGGGCTTACATCTGATAACTTTTCGCATATTTGATTGTATTCCTCTTCAAGTTTAAATAGATAGTCAAAGGCTGATTTTAAAACATCCCGAATAGTTTGCCCTTTTTGTAGCACTGTATGCTGGTCAAGGTATCCAACACGTGCTCTTTTTGCCCATTCAATAGTACCTTCATCGGGCTCAAGTTTGCCGGTTATAATGTTCATAAATGTTGATTTGCCTTCTCCGTTTGCACCTATAAGACCTACGTGCTCCCCATTAAGTAGCCTAAAGGAAACGTCTTCAAATATAGCCCTGTCTCCAAATCCATGGCTTAAATTCTTTACAGTTAAAATACTCATCTATGCTTCTCTCCTATTTACTTAAAATAAAACGACAAAGATAATTATAAAGAAGTTTTAAGGTTAAGTAAATATGAGGTTTAAGGAATTATAAAGTAACTTGTCAACTGGTGGCACTTTTTTTCTCTTTTCTCCATCTCCGGTGCCAGGCACCAAGGATAAGGTACCAAGGATAATTACCAAAATTAAAATTCAATGAGTAAATATTCGTCATAGAACTCAAAGCCGAGGGCTTTATATGCTTTAACTGCAGGCATGTTATTTTTTCTAACTATTAAGGTTGGTATTTTTCCTTTTGAAATAATTCTACTGCAAAGATTAGATACAACAGCTTTACAGTATCCCCTTCCTCTATGTTCAGGTAAAGTGTAAACTGCACCTATTTGACTAATTCTATCAGTTGAAGTTTGAATGTTTGCTCCAGCAACGATAAGATTATCCTTAATTAAAAACAAATAATCTTCATCTTTAGATCTTTGATTTAATGACTTTATAGCTTCGTCTTTTGTATATTTCATATTTCCAAAACCTTTTATGTTTGTTTCAACTATAAAATCTGTGATACAATCTAAATCGATTTCATGGAAACTTTTTATTTCAACTTCAGGTATTATAAATTCTTTAAAATTGTTATTTACGAAATAATAGGAATCACTAATGTTTCCACTTTGTTTTAAAGATTTTAATTCATTATATAAAGGTTCAATAAATTTTTTCATCCCTAATAAAAATTTAAACTCATTATTTTTCATTAAATCTATAAAATGCGGTATAGCATTTTTGCTTTCAAAATGAGGTATGCAGCTTCCAAGATTGTAAAAGGGTATTATACCCTTTAAAATTCCATTTTCAAAATATCCATAATAATCTCCGCATCTTCTCAAATCTTTTTTATTTTCAAGCCCGAAATATTTAACATTTCCTATTAAAAAAGTTGTGTCAATGTGATTTCTTTCAAGGTATTCTTCAACAACAGGTTTGTCTTTTTCATTTAAAATTCTTATCATAATATCCCTCCAATAAAAAATAATAAAAAATCTCACAAAGACACTAAAAAGTGACTCCGTGAGATAAATCACGTGTAGGATAAAATCCCTGTGCAGCTTTTAATGCACACTCACTTATTAATATTATATTAACTATATATAACATATATGTCAACAGATAGTAAGTTGATTGATGGGATAGCTGTTAATGCTACAAGTGCCACCATAAAAGGGAAATAAATATATAGCTGGTTGTCCTAGAATATCATAAAAATATTTGATATTTTGATAATATTTATAATCAGTTTACTAATAAAGTATTTTGTTTTACAAAATTAAAAAAGTCATTGACAAACGAAAGCAAACATAATAAAATGAAATCAAATGAAAGTATACAAAAGTGAAAATGAAATTGATACAATATTTAGACATAAGGATTTAAATATTTAAAATATAATGTTTTTATTGAAATGTCGGAGGAGTTTTGTATGTTCAGTGAAGAGAGAAAAATGCAGATAATAAGCCTCCTAAAGGAACAAGGTAATATTAAGGTTTCTGATTTAGCAAAAATTTATGATGTGTCTGAAGTTACTATAAGAAAGGATCTTCAGGAATTAGAAGAAGAAGGGCTTATAAAAAGGGTTCATGGAGGTGCAGTACTAAATAATAGTATAAAATTTGAACCTACATTTTCAGAAAAATCCGACAAATATATTCAGGAGAAAGAAAGCATAGGAAAAGCTTCAGCAAAGCTTATAAAGGATGGAGATATAATAGCTCTTGATGCAGGAACAACCACGCTTCAGATTGCAAAAAACATAACTGCAAAGAATTTGACTGTTGTAACTAATTCTCTTGATATAGCATATCAGCTTTCAAGCAAGAAAGATATTGAAGTAATAGTTACAGGTAGTTTATTAAGATGGGAAACAAGAGCTTTTGTAGGGCCATTAACTGATATGACATTAAAAAATATAAGGGTAGATAAGGCTTTTATAGGTACAAATGGAATATCATTAAAATTTGGGCTTACAACGCCAAATATAACTGAGGCAAATACGAAGAAAACATTGATAAGTATATCTCAGCAGATTATTGTTGTTTGTGATCATTCAAAATTCAACTCAGTTTGTTTTGCAAAAATAGTTGATATTGACGAAATCGATATTGTTGTTACTGACAGTGGTATTGATAAGTCAATTAAAAAACAATTTGAAAAAGCAGGAGTTGAACTTACTATATCAGAATTGGAGGTAAATTAATGATTTTTACTGTTACATTGAATCCAGCTGTTGACAAAACCCTTAGGATTCCTAATTTTAGTGTTGGACAAGTAAATAGGGTAGAATCTTTAAGAGTAGATGCAGGAGGAAAGGGAATTAACGTTTCTAAAACAGTAAAAGAATTAAAGGGGGAAAGTACTGCTTTTGGATTTATTGGTGGAAAAAGTGGAGAATATATAAAAGAATATTTAGATGCTATTGGAATTAAAAATGATTTTTTATGGATAAATAGCGATATAAGAACAAATATTAAAATTGTAGATACTATAAATAATACTTTTACAGATATAAATGAAGCAGGCCCTACTGTAAGTCAAAAGGACTTAGAAAAAATTATGAAAAAAATATTAGATGCTGCTTATGAAAACTCTGTACTTGTATTATCAGGGAGTATACCAAATGGTTTAGGAAGCAGCACGTACAAAGATATCATCGAGTATGTTTCACCTAAAAATGTTAAAGTAATACTTGATGCTGAAGGAGAGCTCTTTACTGAGGGGATTAAAGCTTCACCATATCTTGTAAAGCCAAATAAGTATGAGCTTGAAAAGGCATTCAACATAAAAATTGACAATGACTTAGTGCTTATTGAGGTTTGCAGGAAAGTAATAGCTATGGGAGTTAAATATGTAGTTGTTTCCCTTGGTGAGAATGGTTCTGTAATGGTTAGCAAAGATAAAGTTTTAAAGGCAAAGGGGCTAAAAGTAGATGTAAAAAGCACTGTTGGTGCAGGTGATTCTATGGTAGCAGCCTTAGCACTTTCGATTGAGAGAAATTATGAAATGGATTATGCTTTAAGGTTTGCAGCAGCTACAAGTACAGCAAACGTTATGACAGAAGGTACACAGACAGCTGAATATGAAGTTATAAATGAGCTTATTAACAAAATTGAGATTGTAGAGATTAATATGTAAAGGAGAGAAGAAAATGAATATAGCAGAAATTATGAACGAAAAAATGATAAAGTTGCAGCTTGATTCAAAGGATAAGATATCAGTTATAAGGGAACTTGCAGAGCTGCTTTATGAAAATGATAAACTTTATGACAAGGAAAAATATATTGAAGCAGTTTTAAAAAGAGAAGAGGAATTTTCAACAGGTGTTGGAATGGGAATAGCAATACCCCATGGAAAGAGCAGTGCAGTTAAAGAGCCTTCAATTGCTTTTGGAAGAAGCAAGGAAGGAATAGAGTATGGATCATTAGATGGACTGCCAGCACAGCTTTTCTTTATAATTGCAGTACCTGAAAATTCAAATGATGAACATTTGAGGTTATTAGGTCAGATATCAAGAAAGCTTATGCATAGGGAAGTAAGGGAAAAATTGCTTAATGCAGAAACCTTTAATGAAATAATTGAGGCTCTAAAATAAATTAATATAAAAAATAAAAAAGATAGGGGGAAATATGTATGAAAATTGTGGCTATTACATCCTGTCCGACGGGTATAGCTCACACTTACATGGCTGCAGAAGCACTTGAAATGGCTGCTAAGGAAATGGGCGTTGAAATTAAAGTTGAAACACAAGGTTCTGTAGGAGCAGAAAATGAGTTAACAGAAAAGGATATTAAGGAGGCTAATGCTGTAATAATCGCAGCAGACACAAATGTTTCAAAGGAAAGGTTTGTAGGAAAGCCTCTAATTGAAGTAGGTGTACAGGAAGCTATCAAAAATCCTAAGGCACTTATCGAAAAAGCAAAGACTGCAAAGGTTATGACCAGTGATCTTGTTGAAGAAGTTAATAAAATTAAGGAGCAGAGAAAATCCGAAACTAAAGGACCTTACAAGCATCTTATGACAGGTGTTTCATTTATGATTCCCTTTGTTGTTGCAGGTGGAATTATAATAGCATTATCCTTTGCTTTTGGTATTAATGCATTCAAACAAGAAGGAACTCTTCCAGCAGCCTTGATGCAAATTGGTGGAGGCTCGGCATTTTCGTTAATGATTCCGATATTGGCAGGATATATTGCATATTCAATAGCTGACAGACCAGGTCTTGTTCCAGGTATGGTTGGTGGTATGCTTGCATCATCAACTGGATCAGGTTTTCTTGGAGGTATTATAGCAGGTTTTGCTGCAGGATATCTTGTTGATTTCTTAAAGAAAACAATTAAATTGCCAAAAACTCTTCAAGGTTTAATGCCTGTACTAATATTACCATTATTATCTACTCTTATTATAGGACTTTTTATGATTTATATTATTGGTAAACCAGTTGCAGCAATCAATAATGGAATGGCTGCATGGCTTAAGAATTTAAGTGGAACAAACTCTGTGCTTCTCGGAATCATTCTTGGACTTATGATGGCATTTGATATGGGAGGTCCTGTAAATAAAGCAGCGTATACTTTTGGTGTTGCAACATTATCAAGCGGACAGCCCTCAATGGTTATGGCAGCTGTTATGGCTGCTGGAATGACTCCTCCACTTGGTCTTGCACTTGCTACTATAATAGCAAAGAATAAATTTACTGCTCAGGAAATTGAAGCAGGTAAAACAGCATGGGCTCTTGGAATTTCCTTTATAACAGAAGGTGCAATACCATTTGCAGCTGCAGATCCAATAAGGGTTATTCCTTCAATAATGGTTGGTTCAGCTGTTACTGGAGCATTAAGTATGATTTTTAAATCTGCACTTGCTGTTCCACATGGAGGGATATTTGTTCTTGCAATTCCAAATGCTATAACTAATTTAGGATTATATATTATAGCAATTGCTGCAGGTACAGTTGTAACAGCATTGTTAATATCAGTGCTTAAAAAGAATGTAAAATAAATAAATTTTAATATTTAAATTTAAAAGGCAGTTTATGAAAACAAATGTTTTCTTAACTGCCTTTTTTTAGGCTGTTAAAAAAGTTTGTTTTTGTTAAGCCCCCATGAAGGATTTCCATGCACTTAATCATTTTGCTAAAGCTCATGAGAGATGCTTTTTTGAAATCCATTCACGGGGTTCTTACTGTGTTTTAATAAGGATGCTATAAAGTATTTCTATAAAGTTAAAAAAATAATTTGGTAAAAGTAAAAAAACAAGATAAATGTAGAATTTTATCGATTATATGATAAAATATGGTTAGAAGATATTTTTATGATGATAGTGAGGAAATATTATGGGCTTAGATAATAAAGTAATAAATTTTAAAGGAATGATATTAATACCTCTTATCGTAGCTTTTATTTCGGTAATGGGAGTAGGCGTTATTTCATCTTTTTTTGGGATAAGGATATTAATTGAAGGAGCAAAATATTATGGAATTGATATTACAAAGATGCTTGCAGAACAAATAGAAAGTAATAGTTTATCATTGGAAGCTATTGATGAAGCTGTTGAAAACAGAATTAAAGTTATAGGGCAAGCTATTATCTTAAGCTCACAAAAACCAAGCAGCAGCTTTTTAAAAAAATTAGCTAAAGATTTTGATGTTTATGAAATAAATTGGTTTAGTAAAGATGGAGTAATATTGTATTCAAATATTGATGAATATGTTGGTTTTAAAGTCCCAAAGAACCACCCAATAGAAAAATTTATGAATTCTAATTTAAAAATATATGTTGAAGAAGATATCAGAAAGGATACAGAATCAGACAGATTTTTAAGATATGGATATATTAAAAATACAGATGGAAGCTTTATTCAAGTTGGAATTTTATCTGATGATATATTTAAATTAAAAGGTAGATTTCAATACCAAAAACAGATTGATAGCTTAAGATTTAATAAAAACGTTGTTTTTGCATATTATTATGACGCTAAATTAAGGGAATTAGCAAGGATGGAAAAGGGTAGTACATATAAACTGACAGCTGCAGATGAGTCATATAAGAAAGCTTTAAATCATAGCTACTCTGTTGAAGAAATAAGGGATAGCTTATCAGGTAAAAGGTTTATGAAGGTTACTGTGCCAATTATATATAATAATTATGTAATTGGTATTTTAGTAGTCGGAGTGACATTAGATAATTTTTACAGCATAACTCAAAAATACATAATAGCATCATCTTTAATTGCATTTATATTATGCTGCTTTATAATTATCTTTTTAAATAGAAAAATTAAACGTCCATTAGAAAGTTTATCGGTGGATGTAATCAAAATCGATTTAGAAAATAATTTGGATTATAGGCTAAATATTGAAAAGGATGATAATTTTAAAGGTTTAAAATCAATCATAAATGAAATGTTAGACAGGATATCTAAGTATTTTTATGATTTAAAGGAAAGCCATGAGGAAATTGCTGCATCTAATGAGGAATTAGCTGCAAGTCTTGAACAGCTTACAGCTACTGAGGAAGAGTTAAAAGCACAATATGATGAACTTCAAAGCTATTCAGAAAAGATTGAGGAACTTCAACAAAAATATGATATTGCAATAAAAGCAAGCAATAGCGGTGTTTGGGAAATAGATTTAAACAATATGACAATAAATATTTCAGAGAACATACTGGATATTCTAGGGAAAAATCTAGTTAGAAATGGGAACGTACATGATGTTTTAGATAAAATTTTATTAAATGAAGATAAAGAAAAATTGATTCAAAAGTTTAGAAAACATCAGGAGGGAGAGAAGGAATATATAAACCATCAAGTTAAGGTTGTAGATAAAAATGGAAATATCAAGTGGCTTTTGATTGCTGGTAGGGGGATTTTTGATTCTAAAGGTATAATTAAAAGATTGTATGGCATTTTTATTGATACTACGGATTTGAAAAAGAAAGAAAGACAGATTGAATATATGGCATATCATGATCAGCTTACAGGGCTTCCAAATAGAGCAATGTTTAATAATATAATTAATGAAGAATTAGGTAAAGGAAGCAAAGGGGCATTAATGCTTGTTGATTTAGATAATTTTAAAAATGTAAATGATATAATGGGACATGTTTGTGGCGATGAATTATTAAAGAAATTAGGAGATATTTTTAAAACTTTTTCTAATGACAAATTGTTTTTCTTTAGATTTGGAGGAGATGAATTTTTAATTTTAATTAAGGATGAGGATAGAATTAATATTGTTAGTAAATTTGCAAGGGCAATACTTGAAGCGATTAAACATGAATCAGCCTTTGTAGTTCAAGGAATTAATGTTACAGCTTGTATAGGCATTGCATTTTACCCTAAAGATGGTAGTAATTTAAAAGAGCTTCTTATGAAAGCTGATACTGCAATGTATAGAGCAAAGTATGAAGGGAAGAACAAGTATTTATATTTTTATGATGAAATGACAGATGTTTTAAAAGAGAGGGTTGAAATTGAGGGGTTACTTAAAAAAGCAGTAGAAAATAATGAAATTAATCTTTTATATCAGCCGATAGTTGATGCAAAATCAGGAGAAATAGCTTCTTTTGAGGCACTTATAAGGCTTAAAAATTCTAATATTTCTCCAGCTAAATTTATACCTATTGCAGAGGAAACGAACCTTATTATTCCAATTGGATATTGTGTTATAAAGGAAGTGGCAAGGCAAATTAGTAGGTGGAAAGAATGTGGATTTAAGATAAGGCCTGTTTCTATAAATGTATCTGCAAAGCAAATAAAAGATGATAAGTTCATAGATACACTAAAAGGTATTATTGAAGAATATAAATTAGATGCTAAGTCTATAGAAATTGAAATTACAGAAAGTATAATGCTTGAGAAGAAAGATGAAATAATGAAGAAAATTGAATATATTAAAAAATTAGGTTTTTCTGTAGCACTAGATGACTTTGGAACAGGATATTCATCACTTAACTATTTAACATTTCTTAATATTGATAAAATTAAGCTTGATAAATCCCTTTGTGATAAGTTTTTAGAAGATGAAAATATAAAGGTCATGGAAAGCATTATAATGCTTATTCAGAGCCTAAATCTTAAAGTTACAGCTGAAGGTATTGAAGATGTTAATAAACTAAACATACTAAAAAAAATAGGATGCGACTATGTACAGGGCTATGTATTTAGTAAGCCTTTGCCTAAAGAGGAGATAAATAATCTGCTGAATAAAGAATGAAAGAAAATCTAAAAACATTAGCTTAAAATTAAAATATTTTATATTGCATAAATTAAAAAAAAGGAATATCATATTATTAATACAAAAATTTACTTATATTCTTTTACTAAGGTTATCTTATAGAATAAAAATTGTTTCCTTTTATGAGGGAACATTTTTTTATTGAATATTATAACCTTTAAGACAAAATTTATATTAAGGAGGCGAAATAGCCAAAGGCTATTTGGTTATGGAAAATGTACTTCATTTAGGACTTGATGCTGGTTCAACAACAGTTAAACTTGTAATATTAGATAGTAAAGGTAATATTTTATACAGCAGATACCAAAGGCATTTTTCTGATATTAAGAATATAATATCAGGTTTAATAAATGAGGCCTATAAGAATTTTAAAGGTTTTAATATAACAATAAATGTTACAGGTTCTGCAGGGCTTTCTGTATCAAAATGGCTTAAAGTTCCTTTTGTACAGGAAGTTATTGCAGCAACTAAAAGTGTTGAAAAGTATATACCTAAGACAGATGTTGCAATAGAGCTTGGAGGAGAAGATGCAAAGATTACTTATTTCAATGGAAGCATTGAACAGAGGATGAACGGTACCTGTGCAGGAGGTACAGGTGCATTCATTGATCAAATGGCAACGCTTCTTCAAACTGATGCTAGTGGGCTTAATGAGCTTGCGAAGGGATATAAGGTAATATATCCTATCGCAGCAAGGTGTGGAGTATTTGCTAAAACCGATATACAGCCTCTTTTAAATGAAGGAGCAGCAAAAGAGGATATTGCAGCATCTATATTTCAATCTGTAGTAAATCAGACAATAAGTGGACTTGCCTGTGGAAGACCGATAAGGGGAAGAATTGCCTTCCTTGGAGGTCCTCTTTACTTTTTATCGGAGCTTAGAAAAAGATTTATAGAAACACTTAACCTAAAAGAAGATGAGGTTATCTTCCCAGAAAACTCACAGCTTTTTGTTGCGTTAGGGGCAGCACTTTTATCTTTTGAGAATAATATAATTTCATTTAAAGAGTTAAGGGACAGGCTCCGCAATTTAAACACAATATCTGAGAAAGAAGTACAAAGGTTAAGACCTCTTTTTAAGGATGAAATAGAGTTAAAAGAATTTAAAGCAAGGCATGAAAAAAATAAAGTTAAAAGGGCAGACATAAAAAGTGCAAAGGGAAATTGCTTTCTTGGAATTGATGCTGGCTCTACTACAACGAAGGCTGTTTTAATAAATGATAATGGTGAGCTTTTGTATTCTCATTATGGAAGTAACGAAGGCAATCCATTAGGATCAACTATTAAGATATTAAAAGAGATATATAGTATAATGCCAAAGGATTTGAAAATAGCAAATTCTGCCGTAACCGGATATGGAGAAGGGCTTATAAAGTCTGCACTTTCTGTTGATATTGGGGAGATTGAAACAGTAGCTCATTATAAAGCTGCACAGTTTTTCCTGCCAGGGGTTGATTTTATACTGGATATAGGCGGCCAGGATATGAAATGCCTTAAAGTTAAAAATGGGGTTATAGAAAGCATAATGTTAAATGAGGCATGCTCTTCAGGATGCGGTTCTTTTATTGAAACTTTTGCAAATTCTCTTAATATGACGGTTGATGAGTTTGCTAATTCAGCTCTTTTAGCAGAAAATCCTGTTGATCTTGGTTCAAGGTGCACTGTATTTATGAATTCGAGGGTAAAGCAGGCTCAAAAAGAGGGAGCAACTGTTGGGGATATATCTGCAGGATTATCCTATTCAGTAATAAAAAATGCTCTTTTAAAGGTTATAAAGATAAGGGATCCAAAATTGCTTGGAAATAAAATAATACTTCAAGGTGGAACCTTTTATAATGATGCTGTTTTAAGAGCCTTTGAGATAATATCAGAAAGGGAAGCTGTAAGGCCTGATATTTCAGGACTTATGGGTGCCTTTGGGGCTGCTTTAATTGCAAAGGAGAATTTTAAAGAAGGATATGAAAGTACTCTTTTAAAGTTAGATGATATAAAAAGCTTTTCTACACAAATAGATATGAAAAGATGTGGACTTTGTACAAATAATTGCCTTCTTACTATTAATAAGTTTAGTGATGGAAGGGAGTTTATATCAGGCAACAGATGTGAGAGAGGTCAGAAGGGAATTGTTAAAAATAATAACCTTCCAAATCTTTTTAGATATAAGTATGCAAGAATATTTAATTATAAACCTCTTGATGAAAGTGAAGCTAAAAGAGGGACTATAGGTATACCAAGGGTTTTAAATATATATGAAAACTATCCTTTTTGGTTTACATTTTTTACAAGGCTTGGATTTAGAGTTGAACTATCTCCAGCTTCAACACGAAAAATATATGAGCTTGGAATAGAAACAATACCTTCAGAGTCAACCTGCTATCCTGCAAAGATAAGCCATGGCCATATTATGAGCCTTGTAAATAAAGGAATTAAGAACATATTTTATCCCTGTGTTCCTTACGAAAGAAAGGAATTTGAAGAAGCAGATAATCATTATAACTGCCCTATTGTTTCAACTTATGCTGAAGTTATAAGAAATAACATGGATATATTAAAAGAAAAGAATATAAACTTTATTAGCCCATTCCTTTCTCTTGATGATGAAAAGAAATTAAAAATAAGGCTTTATGAGGAATTTAAAGATTTTGGAATATCAAAAGATGAGATAAATGATGCAGTTGATGAGGCATTAACTGAAGTAGAAAGGGTAAATAATGATATAAGGAAAAAAGGTGAAGAAGCACTTAAATATATAAAAGAGAATAATATTAAAGCTATTGTCCTTGCAGGGCGTCCCTATCATATAGATCCTGAAATAAACCATGGAATTCATGAAATGATAAACAGCCTTGGAATGGCGGTTTTAACTGAAGATTCTATTTGTCATTTAGGAAATGTTGAAAGACCTTTGAGAGTTGTTGACCAGTGGATGTATCATTCAAGGTTATATGCAGCTGCAAGCTTTGTAGCAAAGCAAGACAATATTGAGCTTGTACAGTTAAATTCCTTTGGCTGTGGGCTTGATGCAATAACTACAGAGCAGGTTCAGGAAATACTTGAAGGTAACAATAAAATATATACTCTTTTAAAGATAGATGAAGTTAATAACCTTGCTGCAGCCAGGATAAGGATGCGCTCATTAAAGGCAGCTATGGAGGAGAGGGAAAAACAAAATATAAGACCTAAAAAAATAAATAATTCTTATAAAAGAGTAATATTTACAAAAGAGATGAAGGATAAACATACTATTATTGCACCACAGATGTCCCCAATACATTTTGATTTGCTTGTACATGCTTTTAGGGCAAGCGGATATAAACTTGAAGTATTGCCTTCAGTTGATAAGGATGCTGTTGAAGAAGGATTAAAATATGTAAATAATGATGCATGTTATCCTTCAATTATAGTTGTAGGTCAGATTATTGAAGCTTTAAAGTCAGGAAGGTATGATATTAATAATACTTCTGTTATGATAACCCAAACTGGTGGAGGATGCAGGGCAACAAACTATATAGGATTTTTAAGAAAGGCTTTAAAAGATTCAGGTTTTGGACATGTTCCTGTAGTATCTTTGAACCCAGGAGGGCTTGAAACAAACCCAGGTTTTAAAATTACCCCTTCACTTATTAATAAAAGTATGATAGCACTTGTGTATGGTGATCTTTTTCTAAACGTTTTACTTAGAGTTAGGCCTTATGAAAAAATTGCAGGTTCAGCAAACCTTTTATATGAAAAATGGAAAACTAAATGTATTGAGAATATTATATCAGGGAATTATTTTACTTTTACTAAAAATATAAAGGATATTGTAGATGATTTTGAAAATATAGAAATCAGAGATATTAAAAAACCAAGGGTTGGAATTGTAGGAGAGATACTTGTAAAGTATCATCCAACAGCCAATAATGAAGTGGTAAAGATAGTTGAAAGTGAAGGAGCAGAAGCAGTTGTTCCAGGACTAATTGATTTTCTTTTATATTCTGCTTATGATTTTAATTTTAAATATAGATATTTGTCAGGAACTAGGAAAGAGATGATATTATTTAATTCTCTTATTTTAGGAGCAGAGTTCTATAGAAAACCTATGAAGGAGGCACTGAAAAAAAGTACAAGATTTGAACCTCCAAAAAGAATTGATGAACTTGCAAAAAAAGCCTCTGAAATTCTTTCAATTGGAAACATGTGTGGAGAAGGATGGCTTCTTACGGCTGAAATGATTGAGCTTATTGAAAGTGGCGTGCCTAATATAATATGTATGCAGCCTTTTGCCTGTCTTCCAAACCATGTAACGGGTAAAGGAATGATAAAAGAAATTAAAAGAAGGTATAATAAGGCAAATATTGTGGCTGTTGATTATGATCCAGGAGCAAGTGAAGTAAATCAATTAAATAGAATAAAACTTATGCTTTCAGTTGCCTTTAAGAACATACATAAGGATGCAGAAATAGAAAAAAATAACGATATTAAAATTATAAATTATAATACCATACCTTTAGAAAGGTAGGAATTCAGAGGGGGACTAAGTTTGGGTTTTGAAGTTAAAATAATAAAAAGGGAAAATCAAATTACAGCAAAATCAAATGGTGGAATAACAAAGGAGATCTATATTTACCCTGAAAGCAGTAAATACAGTAATAGGGATTTTGTATGGAGCCTTAGTATATTTACTTTAGAAGAGGAAGAATTTATTTTTGAAGATCTTCCTAATTATGAAAGATATATAATGCCTATTAATGGACAGTTAAAGCTTGAACATAAAGGATATTATAGAACTAAATTAATGCCCTTTGAAAGTGATTGGTCTTTAGGAGAATGGATAACATACGGCAAGGGTAAATCTGTAAATTTTAGCCTTGTTCTTGCAAAGGGATTAAAAGGATGCATTGATTCTTTAAAGATAAAAGATGGTATTTATGTAGATGATATGATTTGGAATGGAGATAAAGAATTTAAAAGGGAAGCTAAAGCATTATATTGCTGTAATGAAGGATTTTCAGTTGAATTTAATAACTATCAGTATTCACTTAATGCTGGAGAGATGCTTTTGATTATAGGGGATAGTGTGAAAGGAAAAGAGCAGATTAAACTGTTTAGCTCTTGTGATGAGGTAATGATTGTAAAGGCAGAGGTGCTATTCAATTAAGTTTGTTACCAATATTGGCAGGCATTTTTAGAGTGCCTGTTCTTTTTTTGCAAAATATATATTTATAATCTATAAATTGGCATAAAAATTGCATTATTATTTGTGTTAGCAAATAAGACTAAATTGTTTTATAAAATAATTTTATTCTTCAAAGATTATAAATTTATACATTTTATTATCTACAAGATTTTGATATTCTATTAATTAATGGTTTATTATAATAGAAAAAATATATTGAATAATAAATTATGCCAAAAACTTGTTCCTTTATTTTATGGATATAGCATAATTGTTTGCCATAAAAATGGGAACATGTTATATAAAAAAATTATAATTATTAATGGTTTATGTTAAAAGTATATTTAAACTTTTGACACTACTAAATATAAAAGGAGGAGTTATAGTGAAAACAAAATTAGTACAAGATGCAATGGGAACACACTTGGATTGGGAGCATGAAGGAATCACTCCTAAGATGATTGATTGGTTTTGGAGCAATATGGAAAAGGGTTTTCTTTTATGGCATCCAGACCAGCATGAACCATTAACCTGGGCAGTACCACCAAAGCATGGTAACCCAATAGGCTCAATACATATAGCACCTCAAACATGGTCTGATGGTACAAGGCAAAATCTTTATATAAGATTTGAGGATCTTGCCAATATACCAGCAGAAGTTAAGGAATATATAGTATATGAACACTGTGTTGTTGTAGCTGGCCTTGGATTTGGTCCTGAAAGCATGAAAAATACAGAACCTATGGGATATCGTATACATCAGTGGCAGAAAACTGATTATGGTGTTGTTGGAAGATCATCAGCGATTGGTATGAAAAAGAAAGAAAAACCAGAAGAGGGCCTTATATGGGCAAAACATTGTGAGGAAGAGATAGGAAATTGGGGAGTGTTTTTACCACAGCTATATAATTTATATAAAGTTGTTAAAAATACTGACTATAACCCTTTTGCAGATCTCACAGTTGAAGGTAAAGGAAAGGATTTGAGATATAAATATATTAAATAAAAATAGTTATAGTATTACAATAGAGTTTTTTAACCTAATTAGCGAAAGAAGTTGCAACTTCTATATGCGGGGTCAGTGCACAGGTAAGAGTTAATATTAAAATTGGGTAGGTAACAGAATATATTACCTACCCAAAATTTTCAAAAGGATATATTTAATAATAAATAGTTTTTTTATCATCCTAATCTATTGACTGGAACTCACCAAGATATTCTAAAACTTTAAATGAATTATATAAAAGAGAAATTGTCTTTCCATCATCTAAATTGATATTTAACATGTTTTGAATTTTTTCAATACGAAATCTCATAGTATTGTGGTGTATGAATAGTTTTTTAGCAGACAAACACATATTTAATCCAGATTCTAAATAAGTAAATAAAGTTAATGTATATTTTGTGTGATTTTTATTATCAAATTCAATTAAGTTTAATAAAGGCGGATAGCAAAGTTCTTTTATGTCGATTTCATTAATACATAAACTTAAAGCATGATAAATTGCATATTCTTCGTATAAATAAACTGAATTTTTTCTTTTTAAGTGTTCCGCAGAATCAATTGCAGCTAAACATTGCCTTAAGTATTTTTTTAAATTATCAATTTTGTTAAAATTTATGCTTATACCACACTTTAGCATATATTTAGAAGCAATTGCTTCAAGACTTTCAATAAATTTTTTATTTATCACTTCTTCGTTATTAGATTCAATAATTAAAGCTATGCCATCGTTAAATATAACCGATTTTGAATTGCAAATCTCTGCATCCAAAACGTTTTTAATATAAACAAGAGGAATATTAAAATTATCTTTTTGATTATATACAAAATATAGCAATCTAAGATTCTTTTTTGGAAGCCAGCCTAATGTTTTTAACTTTTCTTCAATAGTTAAAGGATCATTAAGCTCGTTATTCAATAATCTAATTATAAAATGTTCATGTAGTTCTCCCTTTGTATTATGAAAGAAATTGTTTTTGTTTAATTCATAAGAGATAATTTTACCTAAATATTCTGTAAGTTCAAGGTCTGAATCTAAAAATGGCCTGACTCCCTCATTTAAAGCTACATGTCCAACTATTTTTCCATCTATATAAATGTTTGTCATAAGTATCCTGTTTTTATAGAATGAAGGATGAATAATAATTGGGCTGGAACTTTTAAATACTTTTTCAATATATTTTCCTACTTTAAGCTGTGCAATATTTTTATAAGTATTAAATCCTTGTTTTATATGATCGGTCCATTCGGGATCGTCTACTTCAGGCCCATTTGTATAGGCAATTAAGGTAAAAATAGTATCTATGACATGGATTGGATTGGTTAATAATTTTTGACCAATATTTAGTATTTCCAATATTCCTTTATTATCAAATAATGCTTGAAGTAGTTGAACAGACCATTCAATATAAATATTTATTATGTTATTAATTGTATTATAGATTTTAAATATATCATCATTGCTTATAAGAAAAATTATTGTTCCACAAATATCAAAATCCGGAAGTTCATCTTGGCATTCAGGCAAAACAATTATGAAATTTCCCTGAGGTTTTAATAAAATTATATCTTTAAAATCAGAAAAATTCCCAATATATAAACAATCAGATTCAAATACTGATTGCTTTTTTTCTATTAATTTAGCAAATTTTATTGAAGTATTATTTAGCTTTTTAATAACAAAATTATAATCGCTTAGTTTATCTAATATCATTTGAATACTTATATTCATTGATATTACCTCTATTAAAATTAATAAAATAAAACATTAGTATAGCCTAATTTTATAATTTTATATTATACATGTCAATTGTTTGCAATTGTGAAAATATAAAAATATTAATGAAAAAAATTAATTTTTATAACAATGATATTATAATTGCGTTGTGATAAATTAAGATTAATTCAGACAATTTTGAAATTTATAATGGAAAAGGAGATGAAAATGTGAATACTCTGTATGCTGTTGCAGAATATGGGAAGGTAGTTTTGAAAGAAAAAGAAATCCCAGATCCAGGACCGGGACAGTTATTGCTTGAGGCTGAATTTAGTTCTTTAAGTCCAGGAACTGAACATGATTTAATGGCTGGACATATTCTACCTTTACCACAAAACATTGGCTATAGTATGGCTGCACGTGTAATAAAGGTTGGAGAAGGCGTTACTGATTATAAAGTAGGTGACCAAGTTGTAACTACTGGTCAACATGCTCAGTATTTGTTAATGGATGCACATAATGTTACTCCAGCACCTAAAGGGGTTGATATGGAACAGGCTGCATTTTTTAACTTAGCACATACAGGTATGTATGCCGTAAGAAGAACAAAAATCCAGTTAGGTGAGCCAGTTGTTGTTATGGGACAAGGGTTAGTTGGTGCTATAGCTGCTCAATTGGCAAAGCTTGCTGGTGCATTACCTGTCATTGTTACTGATTTAGATGACAGGCGCCTTGAAATTGCAAAAAAGATGGGTGTTCATTATGCTATCAATCCTAAAACTAATCCTAACGATTTAAAAAATGTTATTGATAGTTTAGGGACAAATGGTGTTCCAGTAGTCATTGAAGCAACAGGTGCTCGTCAACCATTAGAAGAGGCTTTTGAAATTGTTTCAGAACGAGGAAGGGTAATGATGTTGTCGCAAGCACACGGTAATGATGCACCTAAATATGATCATAACCTTATGATGAAGGGGGCTACACTAATTGGTGGATATATCAATTCTAAGCCTTTTGCTTTAAGACGTTATGATTTAATGATAAAGGAACAATGGCCGCCAGTAATATCAGATAATTCATCACGATACGTAAATTCTGATGTTTGGACAAGTGATGAGGATATAAGGGTAATATTGAACTTAATAAAATATGGTTCACTAAATTTGAAACCATTGATAACTCATCGTTTTAGTGTTGAACAAATTTCAGAAGCTTATGATTTGGTATGGAGAAAAGATACAAGCTTAATAGGCGGTGTAATTTGTTGGAAATAAAAAATTATGAATTAAACATTAACTGTTTAGGAGGAGGATTATAAATGGATATAAAATCGCTTGAGTTAAAAGTTTTAAAAAGTGAAGCATATCAAAAAATACAAAATGTTATGGGAAGATATGCTTATATGCTTACAGCATGTAAATATGATGATATATGTGAGCTTTTTACTAAGAGAGAAGATGTAAGAGTTGAAATGAACTGGGGCGTATATGAGGGATATGAAGGGGTAATAAGATGTTACGCCAAATATCATAAAAATGAAGTTGTAGGACCTGGAACAATGGCTGTACATGCTTTATCAACTCCTGTTATTGAAATTGCCGATGATTTGCAGACAGCAAAAGCTGTTTGGATATCACCAGGTCATATTACAGGAGGAATGTTTTCTAAAGATAAAAAGATAAAGGCTCACTGGGCTTGGATGAGATATGGCTGTGATTTTGTAAATGAAGATGGTGAATGGAAAATATGGCATCTTCATGTATATGGATTATTCATGACTCCATTTGATAAAAGTTGGGTAGAAATTGGAGATGCTCATGAAATAGAAGAATTTCCACCGGAGTATGCTCCAGACAGGCCGCCGACATATTCATGGGCATATAGTCCAACAAGGACAACAGAATATGTCCCTGCACCTCCAAAACCATATTCAACCTTTGACCCTAATGATGCATATTGATAAATTCTGTTTGCATTAAAAAATGAATAAGAAAGAGTGAAGAAGATGAAGAAAATATACAAACCATTACATGTTGGTATAAGTGTTTATGACATAGATGAAGCAATAAAGTGGTATGAAAAAAATCTGGATTTTGAGGTTGTTAAGGATTTCTATGTTCCGGTGCTTAAAGCTCGTATTGCATTTATTAGAAATGGAAATTTTGAAATTGAACTCTTTGAATATGATAAGCCAAAACCTATTCCACAGGAGAGGTTAATCCCAGATTTGGATTTACAAACAGTTGGAACTAAGCATATAGCTTTAGAAGTAGATGACATGAAATGCGTAAAAGAAAAATTTTTAGCAAATAACGTGGATATTGTTCATGAAGTAATAATGGAAGGCGATTTAGTAATGTTTATTAGAGATAATTCTGGAGTTTTAATTGAGCTTATTCAAAAGAAACAGTAATAATTAAGGTATTTTGAGGCAAGAATATTTTTCAAACTTGTAGTGCAATTTTATTATCTTCAATAATTGTAAATATATAAAAACACTTGATTTAAAAAATTAAATTTTAAAAATGAGGGTGAAAAAATGTTTAAAAATAAAAAGTTTGCACGTTATTCAATTATATTTATGATTTTAGGTGTAATTTACATGTTTTTCTACTCAGGCTTGCAGAATGACCATATAAATATTTTGCAGCCATATTTAAAAAGTACTTATGGCTGGACAGATTTGCAAATTACAAACCCTGTAACTTATGGAAGCATTGTTGTTATAGTATTTTATTTACTTTGTGGAACTGCATTTGTTAAATTTGGAGTTAGGAAATTCATGGTTCCATGTATGATAGTTTTAGGTTTAGCATGTATTGGTTTAGCTTTGGCAGGAGATAACTATATTGTTTATGCAATTAGTTTATTTGTAGTTCGTGTTTTAGTTGTTCCACTACAAATGGGTGGCTTTATGTTATGCGCTAACTGGTTTATAAAATATCGTGGTCGTGTTATGGGAGTAATTACAGCAGGAAGCCCACTATTTTCTGTTGTTGGTATTAATGTTTTAACAAGACTTGCAAACAGCGTTGGAATTAGATCTTCATATATTGTTATAGGTATAATTATTTGTTTAATAGCTGTTTTAACTGCAGTATTTATGAAGGATAAGCCAGAAGATGCCGGACTCTATCCAGATGGTTCAGACACTCCTCCAGTTTCTGAAGGAGCTGAAGAATCTGAAGATGTTACATTTAAAGAAATTATTACTGATAAACGTGCATGGCAGTTAATAATTTCTTATGGAATATTGCAATTCGTAATTAATGCTATGATGGCTTATATGGCGGTACGTTATATTTCTCTAAGTACTGAAAATGATATTCCTAATCTTTTTGTATCAAAAGCAATTGTGTATTTATCAATAGGCGCTATTCTTGGTATACCAATGAGCTATGTTTTAGGGTGGATTGATGATAAGTTAGGTTCAATGAAAGCTTCTTTAATATTGAATATATTATTCCTTTTTGCAGTTGTTCCTTTGGCAATTATGCCAAAAGGAGGTAATACAGTATTAATGCTTATATGGGCCTTTGGAGTTGCTTGTATGACTGGTGGATTACCAACAATGCATCCTTGTGTTACATCTTATGTTTATGGCCGTAAGAAGTATCAAGCTGCTAACAGGTGGATTATGACAATTCAGGCAATACCATTTGCATTCTCTGTTGCTTACATGGCTGCAATGAACCAGATTGGAAAGCTTACAGAGGCATATTATGGATTATTAATACTACTTGCAATATCCTTTATTACGATTTTAACTATGTTAAAGATTCCAGATGCTAATGAAGCAGACCGTGACTATATCAAGGAAAATAAGACTTCTTCTTATCAAGCTTAGTAGAAAAACTGACATAATAAGTTTTAAGGTTATTTAAACAAAGCAACTTAAAAGCCTCAAAATACCTTTTTATTTAAAAAAACGGTAGTTAATGGAGGTTAGTGATATATTCCAATTAACTGCCGTTGAATTATTGTATTTTAAGACAAAGAATAATTTATTATGTTAGTAAAATGCACATTGAAAATTAAAAATATAAATTTTAAAATATTAAAAAAGATTGATACAAAATCGATTCTTGCTGATACAATATTGTATCAGCAAGAATCGATTAAATTCAAATCTTTTTATAGGATCGAATTAGCTGATACGATTTCGTATCAGCTCAAGCTAATAAGCTATAGCTTAATAGTTATAATATCAGAAAATTCATCATTTACTTTTGGCATGTAAATTGCTTAATTTATAGGCATAAATGTAGAAGGAGGATTAATCATGCAAGTTAATCTGATGAGAAGTATCATACTCAATTGTGTGAGGGAAGAGAATGATTTACCAGCTGCATACCGTTGGCTTTATAAGTATCATGTTGCAGACAGCATATCACAATTTGCACCCTATGTATCTAAATATGCAACTTATAGAGCTTTACCTGTTCCACCAGATGGAGAAGATTTTGGCACATACAATTGGATTATGACAGAACATTATTGGCTTATTAATCCTTTTGAGAATATAGCATCAAACATGCCAAGAGGACTTGCTTTTTCAGAATATTATACTCCAGAATTCTTAGAAATAACAAATCAGCCACCACAAGCTGAATTAAGATCAAGGGAATGGGTTGGAAGCAGAAATGGATATCATCCTATAGTATTTAGTTTTATACCTTTGTTTTGGGAAAATGATTTTAAAGGAAGTCAAAGAACAATAGAGGATGGTCCAAACTATAGATGGCTTATCGTATTTAAGTATCCAGAATGCATTACAAGAGAAGAAGGAGATGACTGGTTCATAAATGTACTTGCTCCACAAATTGCAGAGCTTAAAGAGGTAAACAGGTTTGTTAGCAGTGCAGTTTTAAAAGAACCTCAAACCTCACCATTCCATAGAGTTGCTGAGATATGGTTTGATGATAGTAAAGCATGGCATAGGGCTATTGTGGAAAATAAACATAAGTTTACAAAACCAGGCTGGGCACAATATGGACAGTTCCCATTCATGGAGCCCTATAAAGATTTTGTAGGGATTTTCTTGCTTGATAGACCTGAATCTGATCACCTACAACAATTTAGAGGCTACATAACAACAAGATAAAAATTATATTAAAATAAATAAAATTTAAAGATTGGGGGATTTTTTTATGAAAATTTTAGGAATATCATGTGGAAGAAGAATGGGCAACACAGAAATACTTGTAAAAGAGGCATTAATGGGTGCCCAGGAACTTGGTGCAGAGGTTGAATTTATACGCCTTGGAGACTTAAATCTTAAGCCTTGTACAGGATGTAATGCTTGTGTTGTAAACCTCTTTGAAAAGGCTGGAACTGGAGAATGCGTAATAAAAGATGACGATTTTGCATTTATTGACGAAAAAATATTAGAATGTGATGGATTAATACTTGGTTCACCAATTTATGAAAAAAGCCCAAGTGGTCAGTTAAAGATATTAAATGACAGAATGGGGCCATCACATGATTATGCATTTAGATTGATTGCTAAAAAAATTCGTGAAGAGAAAAATATAACTACTGGTAAAGGTCCAGATGAAAGATCATTTAAGATAAGAGCAGCTTCTTTAATAGCAGTTGGAGGAAGTGAATGGGATAACTTTGCACTTCCAATGCTTCATTTGTTTACACTCTCATGGCAGATGGAAGTTGTTGATAAATTTCTTGTTAATTGGGTAGCACTTCCTGGAATGGTTGCATTAAAGGAAGATATATTAAAAAGAGCAAGGATGTCTGGAAGACATGTAGCTGAAACATTAATGAAACCAATAACTGAAGCAAAATATATTGGTGAAGAAGGCGTATGCCCAATATGCCATTCTAAGCTATTTGAAATAAGAAATTCTAAAGATAATTATCCTGTTGTTTGTGGAATTTGTGGAGTAAAAGGAACACTTAACGTTATAGATGGTAAGGTTAAATTTGAAATAAGTGAAGAAGAAAAATCTAATTCTCATGTTACTTTATCAGGAAAGTTCAAACATGCTGATGAGCTTAACAATATATCATTAAAGCCAGCTCCAAATGCTCATGAATTGCCACAAAGATTAGAAAAATATAGAACATATTTAACTTACTCAAAACCTCAGCGTTAGTTAGAGGAGTAAAAGAGGGAATATAAACTTTGAAAATAAATTAATATACGAAAACTATAAAAGCAACAAATTCAGATTTAATTATAGTTGAGAAGGGATGAACAATGGAGTTTAGAAATTTTAATGAATTGATAAATAAAGTTCAAAATTCAAACAAAAAAAAGAAAGTAGCTGTAGTTGCTGCCCATGATGAACATACTTTAGAGGCTGTAATTAAGGCAATGAATGATAACATTGTTGAATCTGTTCTAATTGGGGACAAGCATAGAATAGAAGAAATATTAACTAAACTAAATTTTAATATTAATGATAGTAATATTATTGATATACATGATGACAAAGAGGCAGCAATGAAAGCTGTAGAGCTGATAAGGGAAAATAAGGTCGATTTTATAATGAAAGGAAAAATTCAAACTGCAGACCTGTTGAAGGCTGTAGTTAATAAAGAAAAAGGGTTAAGAACAGGAAATATAATGTCCCATATTGCAATACATGAGATTCCTAACTATCACAAGCTTCTTGCTGTTACAGATGGTGGAATGATGATGTATCCAAATTTAGATGAAAAGAAACAAATAATTGAGAATGCTGTTAATACATTTTTAGCAATGGGATATGAGAAACCAAAGGTTGCAGTTTTGGCAGCAGTTGAGAATGTAAATCCAAAGATGCCAGAAACATTAGATGCTCAAAATTTAAAGCTTATGAATCTAAATGGAGAAATTAATAATTGTATTGTAGAGGGACCAATTTCTTATGATATAGTTATGAGTAAAGAATCTGCAAAAATTAAGGGATTTGAAAGCCCTGTTGTTGGGGATGCAGATATATTAGTGGTTCCTAATATTACAGCAGGTAATATTTTAGGGAAGTCCCTGGTTTATTCTGGAGGAGCTAAGATGGCAGGGTTTATTGTAGGTGCTAGTGTACCTATCGTATTAACTTCAAGAGGTTCATCTTCTGAAGAAAAATATCTTTCTTTAGTGTTATCTGCATCGCTGAATCAATAAACTTAAAATTGATTGGAGGAATAGTTATGAAGGAATTGCTAACAGGAAATGAAGCAGTTGCACGTGGTGCCTATGAGGCTGGAGTTGTTTATGCCTCTGCCTATCCAGGAACTCCAAGCACTGAGATAATGGAGACTATTGCAACATATAAAGGAGATATTATTGCAGAATGGGCTCCTAATGAAAAAGTTGCCCTTGAGTCTGCAATAGGAGCATCTATAGCAGGTGCAAGAACTCTTGCTTCAATGAAGCATGTTGGTTTAAATGTAGCTGCAGATCCTCTATTTACATTTGCATATACAGGAGTAAATGGAGGAATGGTAATAATTAGTGCAGATGATCCAGGTGTTCATTCATCTCAGAATGAGCAGGATAATAGAAATTATGCAAAGTTTGCAAAGATACCAATGCTTGAACCAAGTGACAGCCAAGAGGCAAAGGATATGGTAAGATATGCTTTGGAAATCAGCGAAAAATATGATACACCAGTTTTAATGAGGATGACTACGAGAGTATGTCATAGCAAATCATTGGTTGAACTTGCTGAAAGAAATAATGTACCTAAAAAACCTTATGTAAAAAATCTTCAAAAATATGATGCGGTACCTGCAGTTGCCAAGATACTTCGCGAGAAGATAGAAGAGAGATTAAAAAAGCTTGAGGATTTTTCAAATGAAACTGAGCTTAATTTTATAGAGATGAATGATAGTAAAATAGGCGTTATAGCTTCAGGGGTAGCTTATCAGTATGCTAAGGAAGTTTTTAAAGATGGTGCTTCATATTTAAAAATAGGCTTTAGTTATCCACTGCCTATGAAAAAAATAAAAGAATTTGCAAGTAAGGTTGAAACGCTATATGTAATAGAAGAACTTGATCCTTTTATGGAAGAACAGATTAAGGCGGCAGGTATAAAATGTATAGGTAAGGAAAAAATTCCTGCTATGGGGGAATTAAATCCTGATATAATAGCAAAAAATTTACTTGGAAAAGAGAATAGAGTAATTGAGTATGACCGCTCAATTGTTGCTAAAAGGCCTCCTGTGCTTTGTGCAGGGTGTCCACATAGAGGTTTCTTTTATGATCTTACAAAGAGAAAGGATATAGTTATTACAAGTGATATAGGATGCTATGGTTTAAGCAGCCAGCCTCCACTTAATGCAAAAGATACAAGTATATGTATGGGGGCAGGTTTTAGTATGGCCCATGGTGCACAAAAGGTATTCAATAAGTTCAATGAAAAAATGAAAACTGTTGCAGTACTTGGGGATTCAACATTTTTTCATTCAGGAATAACAAGCCTTCTTAATGCTGTATATAATAAAAGCAATGCTGTATTTTGTATCTTAGATAATAGA
Organism: Caloramator sp. E03; assembly: GCF_006016075.1. Taxonomy (NCBI): domain Bacteria; kingdom Bacillati; phylum Bacillota; class Clostridia; order Eubacteriales; family Clostridiaceae; genus Caloramator; species Caloramator sp. E03. The sequence goes on from NZ_CP040093.1 coordinate 2,597,533, forward strand.
ATAACAGGAATGACAGGACATCAGGAGAATCCTGGAACAGGATTTACTCTTCAAGGGGATCCAACAGTAATAACTGATATTGAAAAAGTTGTAAGGGCATTAGGGGTTGAAAATGTTAGAACTGTAAATCCTTTAGAAATCTCAGAGATGAAGGATGCAATGGATTGGGCATTATCTAATGAAGAGTTAACTGTTATAATAACTAAATGGCCTTGTGTACTTAAAAAACTTTCCCAAAAGGACAAAGATGATTTTGGTGATTATAAAGGTTTATGTTATGTTGATGATAACAAGTGTATTGGCTGTAAGATATGCATAAAGACAGGATGTCCAGCCCTTAAATATGATAAGAAGTTGAATAAGGTTTCAATTGATAAAACTCAGTGCGTAGGTTGTAAACTTTGTGTACAAGTATGTCCCAAAAAGGCTATTAGTAAGGTAGGTGAATAATATGTGTGATGTAAAAAACATACTATTATGTGGAGTTGGTGGACAGGGTACTATTCTTGCAAGTAAGATATTATCAACTTGCCTTGTTGATGCAGGATATGATGTAAAGATGTCCGAAATACACGGAATGGCTCAAAGGGGTGGAAGTGTTACAACTCAGGTGCGTTACGGGAAAAAGGTATATTCACCAATTATAGGACGTGGTTCAGCAGATATACTTGTTTCCTTTGAAGCAATGGAAGGCTTAAGATACCTTGACCAATTAAAACCAGAAGGTGTTGTTGTAGTAAATGACTATAAAATACCTTCATCAACAATACTTGCAGGATTAGAAGAATATCCTGAAGATGCTATAGAAATTTTAAAGGCAAAGGCAAAAACAAAAGTAATAGACGCAGGTGAAATTGCAAGCAGTTTAGGAAATCCAAAGGCAATGAATATTGTATTGCTTGGATCACTTGTAAAGCTTATGGGACTTGAAAGTTTAAATTGGAAGTCAGCAATAGAAAAATGTGTAAAGCCAGCCTTTGTTGAATTAAATATTAAAGCATTAGAAGAAGGAATGAATGCAGTATAATTTTTAAATTTGACACCACTTTTTAGTGGTGTCAAAATTTAAATTTAAGGAGAGATAACGTATGAAAAAAGGAGATTTTTTGTGGATATTTTTATTGTTAATTTGGGTAGCGATTTTAGTTATTCCATCATCAAGAGAAGTATTTATTTTATCTACTAATGCCCACCCTTATATAGGTGGATTTATTAAATTTGCAATATTAGCTTCAATGGGAGATTTACTTGGTTTAAGGATTAAAAAGGGAGAATGGATTATTCCAAAAGGTTTTATTTTTAGAGCCATAATATGGGGTATTATAGGTATGATGGTTACACTTGTATTTACGGTGTTTATGGGCGGAGCAGCTGCAGCACAAGCTTCAAATAAACTTCCATTTAAAGGTTCACAGCTGGCACAGGCCTTTTTTGGAAGTGCAATTATGAATTTAACCTTTGGACCAATGATGATGGCATTTCATAGATTTACTGATTTGTATATTGATGTTAAATACGAGAAAAAAGGAGAAAAGGTAACAATACATGAGCTGGTAGATAAAAATGATTGGCACACTTTAGTGGAATTCAGCTGGCTTAAAACATGTCCTTTTTTTTGGATACCTGCACATACTATAGTGTTCTTGTTGCCTTCTGAATATAGAGTATTAGTTTCTGCATTTTTATCAATAGCATTAGGACTTTTATTAGCAATAGCAAAAAAAGGAGGAGTAAAAAATGAAGTATAAAATATTATCCATTAATCCTGGTTCAACATCAACAAAAATTGCTCTATATGAAGATGAAAAGGAGATTCTTTGCAAGACACTAAATCATTCAGCTGATGAAATTGAAAAATATGAAAAAATTCAAGATCAATTTGAAATGAGAAAAGAGGCAGTACTTTCATTTTTAAAAGAAAGTGGATATGATATCAACGAATTATCTGCTGTCGTTGGAAGAGGAGGTATGCTTCCAAAAGTAAAGGCTGGAGCATATTTAGTTAATGAGATAATGGTAAATAGATTAAAAAATAATCCTGTAATTGAACATGCTTCTAATTTAGGTGCAATTATTGCTTATGAAATAGCAAACTTAATTGGAGTAAATGCATATATATATGATTCAGTAAGGGTAGATGAACTAAATGACATAGCACGTATTTCAGGAATGCCTGATATACCAAGGGAAAGTACAAGCCATGTTCTAAATTCAAGAGCAATGGCTATGAAAGTTGCAAAAAAATATGGTAAAAAATATAATGAAATGAATTTTGTAGTTGCCCACTTAGGAGGAGGAATATCTTTAAGTATTCATGAAAAAGGGCGTATAGTTGATATTATTGCCGATGATGAAGGACCCTTTTCACCTGAAAGAGCAGGGAGGGTTCCATGTAAGGCTCTTATAGACCTTTGCTATTCAGGAAAGTATGATAAAAATACAATGAATAAAAAATTAAGAGGTAATGGAGGATTAAAAGCATATCTTAATACTGTTGATGTAAGGGAAGTAATTCAAAGAATAAATAATGGAGATGAATATGCAAAATTAATTCTTGAGGCTATGGCATATCAAGTAGCAAAAGGTATTGGTGAACTTTCAACAGTAGTAGAAGGCAATGTAGATGCAATTATTATTACTGGTGGAATTGCTTATTCTGATATGATTACATCATGGATTAAAAAGCGTGTAAGTTTTATTGCCCCCGTGGAAATTATGCCAGGAGAAAATGAGATGGAATCCCTTTCTTTAGGTATTCTTAGAGTTTTAAGAGGAGAAGAAGGATATAATGTGTATAATGAGTAATAAAAAAATTACACAGTATATTTGATTTTTATGGCTAAGATTTGTTAAAATTAAATTAAAATTTAAACTTTTACTGCAAAGGGGGGCATATATAAAATATATGGATATTGATTTTTTTGAAATCAGCAATGCAATACCAGATGGTATATGTTTAACTGATAATAAAGGTATTATACTTAAAGTAAACAAGAGATTTTCTGAGATAACAGGAATTGATTTTAAAGAGGCTGTTGGGAGAAGTATAGATAAGCTTCCATCACAGCCTTTTCTTGGGAAAATAAATGAAGAGAGCCAAGAAATTACATTAAGTGAAACTAACTTTAAAAATGTAATATCAATTATGTTTGCAAAACAAAAAAAGAGTATGTCCTCCTTATTTTATATTAAAAAGACAAATAAGCAGGTGCTTCTTACAATAAATCTATTAATGGATAGAGAAGGGAAGCTAAATCAAGTTTTGCATGTGTTAAGGGATATGTCTGAAATAATAGAATTAAAAGAGAAGCTTGAAGATATAGAAAAGGAAAGAAACAGATATATAAATGAAATAAACTATCTTAGAAATAATATAGTTGAAACAAAAAATTTAATTACAAATAGCAGCTCAATGAAAAAGGTAAAGGAAATAATAGATTATGTTGCAAAAACAGATGCCACTATTCTTATTACAGGAGAAACAGGATGTGGTAAGGAAGTTGTTGCAAATGAGATTCAATCTAAAAGCAATAGGAAAATGGAACCTTTTATAAAAGTTAATTGTGCAGCTATACCTGAAAGCTTAATAGAAGCTGAGCTCTTTGGCTATGAAAAAGGTGCTTTTACAGGTGCAGCACCAAAAACAAAAATTGGAATGTTTGAGATGGCTAATAATGGAACTATATTTTTGGATGAAATTGGTGAGCTTTCATTGAGTACTCAGACAAAATTATTGAGAGTGCTTCAGGAAAAAGAAATAATTAGAATAGGTGGAACTAAAAGTATTAAGCTTGATGTCAGGGTTTTAGCGGCTACAAATCAGGATTTGCTTGAACTTATAAAACAAAGAAAATTTAGAGAAGATTTATATTTTCGCCTTAACGTTGTACCAATAAAACTTCCACCTTTAAGAGAAAGAAGGGAAGATATACCTATTTTAGCATATCATTTTTTAAAAGAGTTTAATTTAAAGTATAATAAGGAAAAAGTATTTCACAATTCGGCAATAGTAGCTTTGGAATCATATAATTGGCCGGGGAATGTAAGAGAGTTAAAAAACATAGTTGAAAGACTTATAATCATTGATGATGATTGCCAGATAACAGCTGAAAAGATAAAGAACATAATAAATCAATATACAGTTACATCAAGTATTTCAAAGGGATTTACATTGAAAGAAACTTTAAATATGGTTGAAAAGGAAATGATAGAGAATGCATTAAAAATATATGGAAGTACTCATAAGGCTGCGAAAGCTCTTGGAATAACCCAGCCTACGGTATTTAGAAAAGCAAAGGCATTAAATATAAAGTTAAATGGTAAATATTAATGAATTAAATAAGTTTTTACCTCTTCCTTGGAAGAAAAAATAAGGAAGAGATTTTTTTATGCATTTATTATAGTTTTTACAGCAATAAATTTGTTGTTTTGACAATAATTTGTTGCAATAGATTACACAAATTATAACAATTGGAAATAATAGTTAAATAATATCAAAATATAATCATATTATGTCATTTAATAGGAAAAAATAATTGAAGTTTGCTGTCATAAATCAACAAAATAATTTTTAATAGAATGATAAAATAAGCTAAAAACATATACATATATTTATGTATTTCAAATTTTTACTGTATAAAAACAAAGGGGGATTTATGATGCTTAATAAAAATCAAGTAGCTTTTTATAAGACAAGCATTGATGATAGGGAATATATTTATAAGTATTATGTACTGGAAACAAGTAAAGAGATGGCAATTAATAATAAAAAATACATTATACCCTGTTATGGAATTTGTATTGTAAGTGAAGTATATGAAAACGGAAATATGTGTTTTTCCTTTGAAGATTCAATTGAACATTTAACACCTTTATTAAGTAAAGTTTTAAATTTAGTTGAGTATCTTAAAAATAATGGAGTATCACCAGTTCATCTTATTGATATTGCAGGTGAATTTGTTGATGAGTGGGTTAATGATTTTGATGAAAAAGCTTATAATATGATTGGAGAGATTTCTGTTGCAATATAGAGACATTTTGTCTCTTATTTTTTTGAACTTAAATGTATATTGAAGTATAATTATATAGAGGGATTAAAAATGATTAAAGGTGTAGGTACAGATATAATAGAAATAAATAGATTTGAAAAGTTAGTTAATAATGCACACTTTATGGAACGGTTTTTTACTCAAGGGGAGAGGGAATACCTTAAAACTAAAAGGATTGAAAGTACTGCGGGATATTTTAGTGCAAAGGAAGCTGTAGTTAAGGCTCTTGGTACAGGCTTTAAAGGTATTAAGTTTACTGATGTTGAAATTATAAAAGTAAATTCTGTTCCTAAGGTTGTACTTCATGGTAATGCTTTAAAGATAGCAGAAGATATGGGAATAAAAACGATTCATCTTTCAATTTCCCATTGTAGAGATTATGCTATATCTTATGCAGTTGCGGAGGGATGAAAATGTTTGTTGCTGATTCAAAACAGATGAAGGAAATAGATAAAAGAGCTGTTAGTACTTATGGGATACCATCTATTATCCTTATGGAAAATGCAGCAATGTCGGTATTTAAATATATTAAAGAATGCGGAGCCAAAAAAGTTTTGGTAGTCTGCGGTACTGGAAATAATGGAGGAGATGGCTTTGCAATAGCAAGGCTTTTATATGTTAATGGATATGATGTTAGCGTATATTGTTTCGGTAATTTAAATAAAATCTCTATGGATGCTAAGGTTAACTTTGAAATATTAAAAAATCTTTATATTAATATAAAAAGCGATTTAAAAGAGTTTGAGTACGAAATAAAATGTTGCGATGCCGTTGTAGATGCTATATTTGGAACAGGATTTAAAGGGGAAATATCAGGTGACTATTATAAGGCAATAAAATGTATTAATGAGAGTGGAAAATATGTTATTTCTGTTGATATTCCTTCAGGGATAGAAAGTGATACAGGAAAGGCATCAAATATTTGTATAAAGGCTGGTACTACTGTAACTTTTGGATGTTTAAAATATGGTCATTTATTAAATGAGGGAAGATGCTACAGCGGTAGAGTTTATGTTGAAAACATATCAATACCTTTAAGCTGTGTACATGATGAGGGAATAAAGTCAAGGACAAATTATGGAGATTATCCTTTATGCCTTATAAAAGGTCGTGAAATTGATACGAATAAATCTGACTATGGAAGGATTTTTATAATAGGTGGAAATGTAAATATGTCAGGGGCAGTATCTTTATGTGCAAAGGCTTCATTAAGAACTGGAAGCGGACTTGTAAGCTGTGTTATACCCAAAAGTATTGTTGAACGTGTAGGAATACTTGTGCCCGAAGCGACTTATGTTTTATGTGATGAAAGGGATGGATGTATAGATATTAAAAAAGAGCAGCTTGATAATATTATAAAAAGTGCTGATGTTATTGCCTTTGGGATAGGAATTGGAAGGGCTAATCATATTATAGAATTGTTAGAATATATAATTAAAAATTCTACAAAGCCTATTGTTATAGATGCAGATGGTCTTAATGCATTATGTAAAGATAAAGATATTTTAAAAAATGCAAAATCCAAGATAGTAATAACTCCACATCCAGGAGAAATGTCAAGGCTTACAGGATTCACAACAAAGTATATAAATGAAAACAGGGTAAAAGTTGCATCTGATTTTTCAAGAGAATATAACTGTGTTACTCTGTTAAAAGGATCGAGTACTGTTGTTGCATATAAAGATGAAATTTATATAAATACAACAGGGAATCCAGGAATGGCAACAGGAGGAAGTGGAGATGTTTTAACTGGTATTATAGCATCTTTTATAGGTCAAGGATATGATGAATATGAAGCATGTATTTTAGGTTCATATATACATGGCCTTGCAGGAGATGATGCATACGATGATTATGGATACGGTTTTACTTCCTTGGATATGATAGATTATATAGGTAAAAATTTAAAGATGTAATATAAGTCTATATTTTAGAATAAATATTATTGATAGTTTGTTATATGGTGATAATTTGAAAAAATATATAACCTTTTCACTTTTTATATTGATTTTGTTATGTGCTTGTAACAAAAAGGATAATAATGATTTTATTAAGGCTAAAAACAAACTTAACAATATGAAAAGCTACTCTTCACTTGCAAACATTACTGTATATGGTAATAAAGGAATATCGGAATATAAAGTTAAACAGTACTGCGTTCTGACAGATAAAATAAGGATTGAAACTATTGAACCTTCTTTTTTAAAAGGAAAGATAACAGTATATAGTGATGGTAAATGGAAAGTATTTCATCCTTTAATTAATAAGACCTTTTATATTGATAATCTCAGAAATATTGATCAAATTGTATATCTTGGTGTTATTCAAAGAGATTTGTTTGTTGATAAAGGTGCAAAATACAGGCTTGTAAAGAAGGATGATAAAGAGTTAATAGAAATAACTAAGGATATACCTAAAGAGAGTGAATATGGTAAAGAAGCAGCTTTATATATTGAAATGGATAATTATAGTCCAATAGTTATGGAAATTATAGATAGCTTACAAAGAGTAAAGGTCAGGGTTAAGTATGAGAACTTTAAGTATAATGAAGAATTGGATAATTCCATATTTGTACTGGAGTAATTCTTTTACAAGGGGGGATAAAGTATGTTTAATTGCTTTAGGCCTTACTATGCGGAAATAAACCTTGATAATTTTCGCCATAATATAAGAGAAGTAAAGAGAATTATTAATGGGAAAAAAATCATTGGAGTTATTAAGGCAGACGCTTATGGTCATGGTGCACTTGAGATTTCAAGGGTTCTGAAAGAAGAAGGAGCCGACTATCTGGCTGTTGCAGTTATAAGTGAAGCTTTAGAGCTTAGAAAATATGGATATGACAAGCCTATATTAATTCTTGGTTATACTCCCCCTAACTTTGCAAAGGAAGTAGTTGAAAATGATATTACTCAGACAGTTTTTTCTTATGAGATGGCACATATTATATCAATTGAGGCAAAAAAAAGAAATAAGATTGCAAAAATACATATAAAGCTTGACACGGGAATGGGAAGGGTAGGTTTTATTTCTAATGATGATTCTGTTGATAAGATAATTAATATATCAAAGCTTGATAATCTTTATATTGAAGGAATATTTACACACTTTGCATCTGCAGATGAAGAAGACAAGAATTTTACGATTGGCCAGGCTGAAAAATTCAATTATATAATAAACAAACTAAAGCAAAAAGGCATAGAATTTGAAATTAAACATGCAGCAAATAGTGCAGCAATCATAGATTTGCCAAACACATATTACGATGCTGTAAGGCCAGGGATTATGCTTTATGGATATTATCCCTCTGATGAGGTTAATAAGGAAAAAGTAACTTTAAAACCAGTTATGTCTTTAAAGGCAAGCGTAGTTAATATAAAAGAGGTGCCTGTGAACACTCCAATAAGCTATGGAAGAAAATTTTATACTAAGAGGAAAAGTAAAATTGCAACGCTTCCCTTCGGATATGCTGATGGATTTACAAGGCTTTTGTTTGGAAAAGCTTCTGTTATAGTAAATGGGAAGTTTGCTCCAGTTGTTGGAAGAATATGTATGGATCAGTGTATGGTTGATATAACTGATTGTGGTGAAGTTAATATAGGTGATGAAGTTATAGTTATGGGGGAAATGGATGGAATAAGAAACAGTGCTGACGACATTGCAAAAATGCTTGGAACAATAAGCTATGAGATTTTATGTGGGGTTTCAAAGAGAGTTCCAAGGGTTTATATAGAAAACGGTAATATAATTAAAGTAAAAAATTATATATAGACATATTTTTGAGATTAATGGAAATAATGTTATAAGAAGAGTTTTTATATATTTAATGTTGGAATTATAATTGCACCTTTATGTATAGTAGGGTATAATTATGGTACGGTAATTTATCTGTATAGTAAAGGCGGAATACATAGGTTAATTTAGGGGGTAAGAAAATGACTGATAGTAAAAAAATAGTTGTTAGCCTCCCGCGAAATTTATTAGATGAATTTGATGAACTTGTTAAGTGTAAATCTGGTAAAAATAGAAGTCAATTTATAAGGGAAGCTGTCATATTATATATTAAAGAGCGTAAGAAGAGCAATATGATAGAACTTATGAAGAAGGGCTATGAAGATATGGCCACAATCAATAGCGAATTGAGTGAAATTGGTCTCGGAGTTGATTGTGTTGAACTTGCTAAATATGAAGCAGGATTAGCGGAGAGTGATAGTATAGATGGCACAGGCGGTGAAAAGAGGAGATATATTTTATGCTGATTTAAGCCCAGTCATAGGTTCTGAACAGGGTGGCATAAGACCAGTCCTTATAATACAAAATGATGTAGGCAATAAGTATAGTCCTACGGTTATAATTGCAGCTATAACCTCTCAAATCAATAAAGCCAAGCTTCCAACTCATGTTGAGATAAGCTCTGAAGAATATGGGCTTAGTAAGGATTCGGTTATACTTTTAGAGCAGTTAAGAACTATTGATAAAAGAAGGCTTAAAGATAAGATTGGTCATGTTAGCGATAAAACTATGGATGAAGTTAATGAGGCGTTAAGGATTAGCCTTGATATATAATTAAAACATTATTAAAAGGCCATTTAAGGCCTTTTAATTTTACATATATTAAATGAGTTTGTTGATAAATTTAAATTTTTAATAAGAGCTAATAGTTTTTTCAATTATATCTATTGCACAGTCAATGTCATCAAAGCTGATATTAAGGGGTGGCAAGAGCCTTACAGTATTTGAACCAGCACTAACTAATAAAAGCCCATTTTCGAAGCATTTATTAACAAAATTTTTAACATCTACTTTAAGGCTTATTCCTAATAAAAGCCCAATTCCTTTAATCTCATCAATTAAACCGTATTTATTCTTAATATTATATAGCTTGTCTACTAAATATTTACTAAGTGTATTTACATTTTCAATTATCTTGCTACTTATTAATTCGTTTAAAACTGAAAGAGAAACTGCACAAGCAAGTGGATTGCCTCCAAAGGTGCTTCCATGATCGCCTTTTACAAAGGCAACATCAGCCTTTTCGTTTGCTATAATTGCTCCTATTGGGAATCCGCCTCCAAGTCCCTTTGCAAGACATACTACATCAGGGATTACTCCAAAATTTTCATAAGCAAAAAATTTACCAGTTCTGCCGATGCCACATTGAACTTCATCAAAAATTAAAAGGGCGTCAAATTTATCACAAAGTTCTCTTACTTTAATAAGATAATCCTTATTTGCAGATATAATTCCACCTTCACCCTGTATTGGTTCAAGTATAACTGCACAGGTATTTTCATTCATTACTTTTTCTATTTCATCAATATCGTTAAAGGATACAGGTATAACTTCAGGAATAAGCGGCATAAAGTCCATTTGATATTTTAGCTGGCCTGTAACAGAAAGTGCACCAAGGGTTCTTCCATGAAAAGAGTTTTTCATGTATATTATTTTATTCTTAGAGTTTCCTCCTTTAAGTTTTCCGTATTTTCTTGCAAGCTTTAGTGCAGCTTCAGTGGCTTCTGTACCGCTGTTGCAAAAAAATACGCTTTTGTGATTGCTTAAGCTAATGATTTTTTCTGCAAGCTCTATTTGGGGTTTGTTGTAGTACAGATTTGAAATATGAATTAGCTTTTGGCTTTGCTCTTTTAATGCATTTACAATTACAGGATGGCAGTGCCCAAGGCAGTTTACTGCCACTCCAGAAACAAAATCTATATATTCTTTTCCATTTACATCATAAACTCTACAGCCAAATCCTTTTTCAAAGACAACATCAAATCTGTTGTAAGTATTCATTATATGGCACTCTGACATATATAATCCTCCTTTACAATATTTGTACCTGTATTTTGAATTATTCCATTTATTATGCTATGCTCATATTTTCCATTTAATATTTGTATGCACTTTGCACCATTTTCTATTGCGTAGATTCCACATTCAACTTTAGGAATCATTCCTCCACTTATTATTCCATCCTTTATTAATTTTTCAATTTCGCTTTTAGTAATAGAAGATATTAAGGTGTTTTTATCATTAACATCTGTACAAATTCCATCAACGTCTGTTAAAAGAATTAGTCTTTCTGCTGAAAGAGAAGCAGCAATATATGATGCAGCATAGTCAGCATTTATATTATAAGAATTTTCTTCATCATCACATCCAATAGGAGATATTATAGGAACGTAGTCTTTTCCTATTAAATCTAATAAAAATCCTTTGTTGATTTTGACGATATCCCCTACAAAACCTATATCTATTTTTTTACCATCATTATATATATATTTTTTCTTTGCACGTATAAGCCTTGCATCCTTACCACTAATACCAATAGCTTTTATTCCGCTTTTGCAAAGGTTCATAGTAATCCTTTTATTTATAGTACCTGATAGAACCATTTCAGCAACTTCCATAACTTCCTTACTTGTGAATCTAAATCCATTTACGAATCTACTTTCAATACCAAGCTTCTTTAACATTGCTGATATTTCAGGCCCTCCACCGTGAACTATTACAATGTCAATTCCAATGTTCTTAAGAAAGAGAATATCCTCTACAAAAGATTTGTTAACGGAAGGGCTTTCCATAATGCTTCCACCATATTTTATAACGATAATCTTGTTTTTAAATTTTTTTAGCTGCGATATTTCTTCTGATTCTTTTTCATTAAAAAATTTCATTTAACATCTCCCCTTTATATTAGATGCTTATAATTATACTTTATTATTAAAAATTATTCAATAATGTATTGAAGTTTTTTGCATAATTATATATAATTCATTTATAAATATAATAAAGGGGTGATAAGGTGGTTAAAGTTGGCATAATAGGTGCAACAGGCTATGCAGGCGAGAACCTGGTATATTTAATAAATATGCACCCAGAGGCAAAAATAGAATTTATGACATCTCATAATTATTCAGGGATGATGTATTCTGATGTTTATAAAAATTACAACAGCTTTATACAGGATGTGTGTTTAAATGAAGATGACATTAAGGAAAAAATTAAATCAGTAGATGTTATTTTTACAGCTCTTCCTCATGGTAAAAGCTTTGATATAGTTAAAATGGCTGTGGAAAATAATGTTAAAGTAATTGATTTAGGTGCAGATTTTAGGATTAAAGATGCATTTGTTTATGAAAAATGGTATAGAGTTGAGCATAAGTTACAGGAATATTTAAAACATGCAGTTTATGGGCTTCCAGAAGCTAATAAGGATAAAATAAAGTCAGCAAAAGTTATTGCAAATCCAGGATGTTACCCAACCTCAATACTTCTTGGGCTTATGCCATCTTTAAAAGAAAAGATAATTGATGAGAATCTAATAATAATCGATTCAAAGTCAGGGGTTTCTGGTGCAGGTAGGTCAGCAAATATAGGAACACTCTTTTGTGAGTGTAGTGAATCAATTAAGGCTTATAACGTTTTAGGGCACAGGCATACACCAGAGATAGAACAGGAACTTTCAAGTTTTGCTAATACAAGTGTAAATGTTATATTTACCCCGCATCTTGTTCCTATGATAAGAGGAATATTATCAGTTTGCTATTGCAGGCTGAAAGAGGATATAAATGAGGAAAAAATCTATAGCTTGTATGAAAAGTATTATGAAAAAGAACCCTTTGTAAGGGTAGTTACATATCTTCCTGAAACAAGATATGTAAAAGGTTCAAATTTTTGTGATATTGCTATAAGAGTAGATGAAAGAACAAAAAGTTTAATTATAATATCAGCCATAGATAATCTTATGAAGGGGGCAGCTGGGCAGGCTCTACAGAATATGAACCTTATGTTTGGGTTTGATGAGACGTTAGGATTAAAATTTCCATCTATGGTGCCATAAAAATTAAGGAAAGGATGATAATATGAAAGTTTTAAATAATGCAACAATAACTGACGTACCAGGATTTTTGGCAGCAGGTATACATTGCGGGATTAAAAAGAGTGGAAAAAAAGATTTGTGCATAATATACAGTGAGTACCCTTCTGTAGCTGCTGCAACTTTTACTACAAATAAGGTAAAGGCAGCCCCTATCTTGGTAAATATGGAGCATATAAAATCTGAATATATACGTGCAGTTGTTGTAAACAGTGGCGTTGCAAATGCATGTACAGGGGAAAAAGGAATAGATGATGCTTATGAAATGGCACAGATAACTTCAAAGGAATTTAATGTTAAAAAGAATGAAGTAATTGTTGCTTCAACAGGGGTTATAGGAACATATCTACCAATGGATATTATAAAAAGTGGAATTAAAAAAGCTTCAGCATGTATCTCAAAGAATGGAGGATTAGATGCAGCTGAGGCTATAATGACTACAGATACTTTTATAAAAAAATGTACAGTTGAAATTGAAATCGATAATAAAAAGGTATTAATAAGCGGTATTGCAAAGGGATCAGGGATGATACATCCTAATATGGCTACTATGCTTTCTTTTGTTGTTACTAATGCTAACATATCAAAATCCATGCTTACAAAAGCGTTGAAAGAAAGCGTCAATGATTCATATAATATGATATCTGTAGATGGAGATACAAGCACAAATGATATGGTTCTTGTACTTGCAAACGGACAGGCAGGTAATGAAATTATAGATAGTCAAGACAAAAATTATATAGAATTTAAAAAGGCTCTTCATTATGTAAATTGTGAATTAGCAAAACAAATTGCAAAGGATGGGGAAGGAGCTACAAAACTTATAGAGGTTTGTGTTAATAATGCAAAGACAATTGAAGATGCTAAGGTACTTGCAAAATCTGTTATAAAATCAAGCCTTGTAAAAGCTGCTTTCTTTGGAAGCGATGCAAATTGGGGAAGGATAATATGCTCTCTTGGGTATTCAGGAGCTGATTTTAAACCTGAAAATGTCAGCATAAGTTTTAAGGGGCAAAAGGATGAGATTTGTATTGTTGAAAATGGAATGGGTACTGTCTTTGATGAAGGTGAGGCAAAAAAAATACTTGATGAAAATTATATTAAGGTAATAATTAATCTAAAGGATGGGGAATATAATGCAAAGGCCTGGGGCTGTGATTTATCTTATGATTATGTAAAAATAAACGGAAGCTATAGAAGCTAGAATAAATATGTCCTTATCAGCAAAGTTAATTGTTTGATAAGGACTTTTTATATAATTGTATTTTGCATTGTTACTTTAAAAGTGTTTATAGTAAAATATGTAATAAGGTTTTTTATAATTTATAGGTAAGAGCAAAAATTATAAAGATAAAAGGAGTGATGATTTTGTTATTAGAGCAGCAGAGAAAAAAGATAATAGAAATTGCATTAAGAGCACAAAATGAAAAACTTATAGTTTTAACATTTGGTAATTTTAGTATAAGGGATAAGGAAACAGGTTATATATGTGTAACTCCAAGTGGTATGAATTATAAGGAGCTTGTACCTGAAGACATTGTTGTAGTTGATGAAAATTGTAATATAATTGATGGTAAAAGAAAGCCATCAATTGAAACACCTATGCATTGTGCTGTTTATAGGAAGAGAAAAGATGTAAACGGAATAGTTCATACTCATTCAAGCTTTGCAACAGCTTGGGCATGTTGTGAACAGGATATTCCTTGCGTTGTTGCAGAAGTTGCGGCATTAATTGGAGGGGATATTAAGTGTGCTCCATATAGGCCAATGGGGACAAATGAACTTGCAGATATTGTAGCTGAAACAATAGGAGATAATGATGCAGTTTTATTGGCAAAGCATGGAGCACTTGCAGTTGGACCAGATATAGAGATAGCTTTTACAAATGCAGTTGTTGTAGAAGAAGGGGCGAAAGTTGCTTATTATGCGAAAAGCATAGGAAAACTTGAACCAATTCCACAAGAAGAATGCAGAGCATTAAGAAAAGCTACGATAGAAAAATACGGTCAAAAATATAATAAATAATATAATAAAAAAGTATAATTATAATTAAAGCCCCTATCTAAAAGATTAGGGGCCTTAATTAAGTGAACTATCCCAATTATAGAAGTGGGCGACTTCTGTCATTGATTATGTTAAAATAGTTTAACTGTGTCTTCATATTTTTTGAGGAAATTATTTATTTTTTCTTTAATAATGTCGCATCCACCGATAACATCAGATTCAATATTTAATACCAATAGTGGTTCGTGTAAAGACATTCTTAAAAGGAACCAACCTTTTTCTTCATCACAGTTCACTCTAATTCCTTCATAGTTTTTAGGCACTATATTCCATCCATTGATTGTATTACAATATTCCTTTAAATCATCAATAATCATTTTGCCAATTACTTTAAAATCTTCTGAAAGAATCTGTGATCTGAATTCTTTTGATTCTAAAGGCTGTTTAAGGTTTTTTATAAGATCATAAAGTAACTTGTTCTCTTTTTTAAGTTTAATGTATTTAGAAATTATCTTACAAACAAGATATGCACCATCATCGAGGAAATAGTTCTCCTTAAGTGCAGCATGACCTGATGTTTCTATTGCTAAACAACATTCTTCACCGCTTTCGTTTAGCCTTATAGCTTCGTTAATAACGTTTCTATATCCTCTTTTAAATCTGTGATGCTTTCCTTTTAAATCCTCTTCAATAAACTTTGTAAGCCCGTTTGATGTTACTGAATCAGTTACAATTGTTGAATTTGGGTTTTCTTCAAGTACAATTGCAGATAGTAAAGCAATAAGGTTATTTCTATTTATTTCATTTCCTCTTTCATCTATTATTGCGGCTCTATCAACATCTGTATCGAATATAATCCCTAAATCAGCTTTGCTTTTTAAAACAGCTTCTTTAATTGATGCAATAGCTTCTTTTGATTCTGGATTTGGTATATGCCCAGGAAAATTTCCATCGGGCTCTAAATATTGACTTCCTTCAATATCTGCTCCTAATCTTTTTAGTACTTTATGAGCAAAAAATCCTCCTACTCCATTTCCTGCATCTACTATTATTTTTGAACCCTTAAGCAACTGGGCTTTGTTTAAATCATCCTTAAAGTCTTTTATAATTACATTATATAAATGATCACTATATATATCTAATAAATCCTTTGCAACAACATTTTTGCTGTATGTAATATTTTCGAATTTTTTATTGTTATATATATCTGTTGCAATTTCAATGATTTTTTCTAAATCTTCTTTATTAATACCTCCATCTATTGTAAAAAACTTCATTCCATTATACATATATGGCAAATGGCTCGCAGTAATCATTATTGATCCGTCACATTTAAATTCGTCAAATATTGTTGTCATAAACATTGAAGGAGTAGAACTTAATCCACAATCATAAACTAAAGCGTTTGTTTTACAAAGACCATCTATTGCTGCATCTTTTAAATCGGGACCTGATAGTCTTGAGTCCATTCCTACAGCAATTTTAAGTTCATCAGTATTTTTATTGCATTTTTCAGATACCCATACTGAAAAAGCAGTTGATAAAAGATTAACAATATCCTTGTCTAATGTTACATTTATTCCTTCTTTATTTGTAAGTGCAACTCCCCTGATATCAGTACCATTCATTAATTTTCTTAAGTCCTGATTCATAAATATAACCTCCTAAATATCAGTAATTATTATAAAATCCTGCTGAACAAATTAATTATAACATAAAATTTATCTATCAAAAATCTTTTAAATATAATAAAGTTAAAAAAAAATTTAAATTTATAAATTTCTTTATTTTGTTATTGTTTTTACAAATTAATATAATAGAATAAAGTGAGAATAATAGATATTTTATGAATATATTATCATACTTTGAGAAATATAATATAAGATATTTTATTAAAATCTATATGAAAAACAGTTTTAATTACTTTATTAGTCTTTATGTCATTTATAGCAAGACTTTTATAATTTAGATTTTACTGCTATAATATAAATGATTGTCTAAATAATATTTATACAAAGGAGGTTTAACATGGCAAGGGACATCGAAAATCTGAAGAAAACCGCAAACACAATAAGGCAGGATATAATCAAGATGCTTGCTGAATCAGCATCAGGGCATCCAGGTGGTTCACTTTCAGCAGTTGAAATTTTAACAGCACTTTATTTTAGTGAAATGAAAATTGATCCTAAAAACCCAGGATGGGAAGAAAGGGATAGATTCGTTCTTTCAAAAGGTCATGCTGCTCCTGTTCTTTATGCATCTCTTGCAGAGAGAGGATACTTTGAAAAAAGTCATCTCGTAACTTTAAGAAAGATTGGTTCAATGCTTCAAGGTCACCCAAATATGAATGATACTCCCGGTGTTGATATGTCAACTGGCTCATTAGGTCAAGGCCTTTCAGTGGCAAATGGTATGGCGCTTTCTGGAAAGCTTGACAAAAAAGATTATAGAGTATATGTACTCCTTGGAGATGGGGAAATTGAGGAAGGTCAAGTATGGGAAGCTGCAATGACTTCAGCTCATTATAAACTTGACAATTTAACAGCTTTTGTTGATTTTAACGGATTACAAATTGATGGACCAGTAAATGAAGTTATGAATCCAACACCAATTGGAGATAAATTTAAAGCCTTTGGATGGCATGTAATAGAAATAGATGGACATGATTTTAATCAAATTTTCAATGCAATAGATGAAGCAAAGAATACAAAGGAAAAGCCAACTGTAATAGTAGCAAAGACAGTTAAGGGAAAAGGAGTAAGTTTTATGGAAAATGTTGCTTCATGGCATGGAACTGCTCCAAGCAAGGAACAGGCAGAAAAGGCTTTAGAAGAGTTAGGAGGTGCGATAAATGGCTAATCTTGCAACAAGAGAGGCTTATGGTAAGGCTCTTGTAGAGCTTGGTAAGGAAAACAAAGATGTTGTTGTATTAGATGCAGACCTTTCAAAATCAACAAAGACTGCTGATTTTGCAAAGGCTTTTCCAGATAGATTTTTCAATATGGGTATAGCAGAAGGAGACATGATGGCAACAGCAGCAGGATTTGCAACTTGTGGTAAAATTCCTTTTGCAAGTACCTTTGCAATATTTGCATCAGGTAGAGCCTTTGAACAGATAAGAAATTCAATATGTTATCCTGAACTTAATGTAAAGGTTGTAGCAACCCACGCAGGACTTACTGTTGGAGAAGATGGTGCAACTCATCAATCTGTTGAGGATTTAGCTATAATGAGGGCAATCCCAAATATGACAGTAATTTGTCCTTGTGATGATGTTGAAACTATGGCTGCAATTAAAGAAGTTGCTGCAATGAAAGGGCCTGTATATATAAGGCTTGGTCGTTCATCGGTTCCTACTTTAAATAATGAGGCTGATTATAAATTTGAAATAGGAAAAGCTGTAACATTAAGAGAGGGAAAAGATGTAACAATATTTGCAACAGGTATTATGGTAAGCGAGGCTCTAAAGGCTGCTGATTTACTTGAAAAACAAGGAATAGATGCTCAAGTAATTAACATACATACTATAAAACCAATAGATGAAAAGGCAGTAATTGAAGCAGCTAAAAAGACTGGTGCTGTTGTAACTTGTGAAGAGCACAGCGTGGTAGGAGGACTTGGAAGTGCAGTATGCGAGGTGCTATCTGAATACTGTCCTGTACCAGTAAAAAGAGTTGGAGTTATGGATATGTTTGGTGAATCAGGAAAACCAGCTGAGCTTTTAAAGGAATATGGACTTACAGCAGAGAATATAGTTGAAGCTGCAAAGGCTGTTGTAGAAAACAAAAAGTGATATAATTAACCTATTTAATAGGCAGATAGCTTTAATGCTGTCTGCTTAATTTTTTTATTATCCTTTCTCCTTGTAATTAACTATCTTTTATGATATATGTATATATACAGGTATAATGCATAAAAGTAGGTGATACTGTGAAAAAAGCTTTTAAGGAATATATTTTAATAACTTTTGGAATTATTTTAGTTGCAATAGGAATATATTATTTTCTTGTGCCAAACAACCTTGCTGCTGGTGGAGTTAGTGGTCTTGCAATAGTTATAAATAACTTTGTACCTGCTATACCAGTAGGACTTTTGATGCTTGTAATGAATATTATACTTTTTATTGTAGCCTTTATTTTCATAGGTGCAAATTTTGGAGCTAAAACAATTTACTCAAGCTTAGGTCTATCAGGAATAATATGGTTTTTAGAAAAGTTCTATCCAATTAAAAATCCTGTTACAGATGATATTTTTTTAAATTTAATATTTGGAATTTTAATAGGTGGAGTTGGAATGGGAATAGTATTCAATCAAAATGCTTCTACCGGTGGAACGGATATAATAGCAAAGATAATAAATAAGTTTTTCCATGTAAATATAGGTAAAGCTCTTTTAATGTCAGATTTTTTGATTACACTTATGGCAGGGTATGCATTTGGAATTAAAGTTGCTATGTATGCTCTTCTTGGTGTTATAATAAATGGCTTTGTAATTGATGAGGTAATCCAGGGTATATCTATTTGTAAACAGGTTATGATTATAAGCTCAAAGGGTGAAGAAATTAAAAACTATATAATGAATGAGCTTGGCAGAGGAGTAACTCTTTATGAGGCAAAAGGTGGATATACTAAGGAGAAAAAAGAGGTTATAATGACAATAGTCAGCAGAAGAGAATTTATTAAGATTAGAGAGTTTATTATGGATGTAGATAAGAGGGCATTCATTTCTGTTAATAATGTGCATGAAGTTTTAGGTGAAGGATTTAAAGAAATAGATGAAATATGATAAAACCTGATAAAATTTGTCAGGTTTTAATTTTTTATTAAAAAATAGTCAAAAAGAATAATTTTATGTTATTATATTAAATATAAGCAGAAGCATGTTGAAATATTATATGCTATATAAATTTTCATTAGGGGAGTTGTTCTTAATGATAGAATTTAAAAATGTTTCCAAGGTCTATAAAAATAATCATATAGCTATATCGAATGTTTCGATAAATATACATAAAGGAGAATTTGTTTTTTTGGTTGGGCCAAGTGGTGCAGGAAAGTCAACATTTGTTAAATTACTTTTAAAAGAGATAGAACCAACAAGCGGGGATATATTCGTTAATGAAATAAAAGTTAATGGATTGAAAAGAAGAGAAGTTCCATTCTACAGAAGGAATATAGGTATAGTATTTCAAGACTTTAGACTTTTACAGGATATGACTGTGTTTGAAAATGTTGCTTTTGCAATGCAGGTTGTAGAAGCTGGACACAGGGAGATTAAAAAGAGGGTTCCACATATGTTGTCTATTGTTGGGCTTCATGGTAAAGCTAATTTATATCCTCATCAGCTTTCAGGAGGAGAACAGCAAAGAGTTGCTCTTGCAAGAGCTCTTGCAAATAATCCAGGGATACTTATTTGTGATGAGCCTACAGGAAATCTTGACCCTGATACAGCATGGGGAATAATGGAGCTATTAAATGATATAAATAAATCAGGGACAACCATAGTTATGGCTACACATGCAAAAGAAATAGTTGATAAAATGAAAAAAAGGGTTGTAGCTATTGAAAAGGGAGTAATAATAAGAGATCAACAAAGAGGTGTTTATGGCTATGAAGATTAGAACTGTTGGTTATTTTTTAAAAGAAAGTTTAAAAAGCATACGAAGAAATAGGGTAATGAGTTTTGCATCGGTTACTACGGTTGCAGCGGCATTGTTTATTTTTGGTATATTTATGATAATTATAACTAATGTGAATAGTATTGTTGATACAGTTGAAAATAAAGTTGAAATAAAGGCTTTTTTAAAGGAAGATGTAACTACTTTAAAAGCTCAAAAGATTGAAAAGCAAATAAAGGAAATCAATGGTGTTAAAAGTGTTACTTTTGAATCTAAGGAGGAAGCCTTGAAAAAGGTGTCACAAGAGCTTGGAGAAAATAAAGATTTAGTAGAAGGGCTTGAAGAGGATAATCCATTTCCAGCGTCTTTTGTAATAAAAGTAAACAAGCCTTCTGATGTATCTGATGTTTCAAAAGAACTTTCAAAGATAGAGGAGTTTGAAAAGATAAACGATGCACAAGAGGTAGTTAATCAGATAATTAGAATAACAAACTTTATTAAAGTATTAAGTCTTGTTTTAATGATTATACTAGGTATTATAGCAATTTCACTTATTTCAAATACAATAAAGCTTACGGTGTATGCAAGAAAAAGAGAGATAGGAATAATGAAATATATAGGTGCAACGGACTGGTTTGT
The DNA here is from genome assembly GCF_006016075.1 of Caloramator sp. E03. Taxonomy (NCBI): domain Bacteria; kingdom Bacillati; phylum Bacillota; class Clostridia; order Eubacteriales; family Clostridiaceae; genus Caloramator; species Caloramator sp. E03. The sequence continues at coordinate 2,618,714 of NZ_CP040093.1, forward strand.
AAGATGGCCTTTTATACTTGAGGGAGTTTTCCTTGGATTATTAGGAGCATTGATTGCATTAGGCTTACTTGCAGCAGGATATTCTTATGGGCTTAATAAGATTGCATCTAACTTGTTATTTTTCTCCTTCGTACCTTTAAATAAAATAATGGATATTTTGTTTTGGAAATTTAGTTTTGTAGGTATGCTAATTGGTGGTTTTGGCAGTCTTATATCAATAAGAAAATTCCTTGTTATGTAAAGTAAAAGCTTAGAGCTATTTTGCTTTTTTAAGGTTATAGTATTAAAATTAAAATAACTATAAATAATAATATAGCTTTTGTTTTGCTTAAGCTTAAAATTTTATTAAAATAATAAGCTTTAAATGTTATAATGTACAAAGAATTACAGTAAAATAACAAGAGATGAATTTTGATTTGGGGTGTTAGTGTGAAAAAAAATGTATCGCTAAAAAATGCTGTCATAGCAATTATTGTAACAAACCTTATAACTGTGTCCTTATTAGTATTTGCACCTATTCCTATGATTGGAGGAATGAAGCTAGTAACTGGACAGGAATATGACTTTTTGAAAAAGTTTGGAAAAATGATAACAGTTAAGAACTTAGTTATGGATAGATATGTTGATAAAATTGACATGCAGAAAATGGTTGATGGGGCTTTAAGGGGAATGGTTTCAAATGCAACTGACATATACACAGAATATATGGATGAGAAGGAATTTAAAGAGTGGACTACACAAACTAAAGGCTCTTATGCAGGAATAGGAGTTTATATAGAGCCAAAGGACGGAAGGATAATGGTTGTATCTCCTATAGAAGATGGACCAGCTCAAAGAGCTGGTATAAAGTCAGGGGATATTATATTAAAAATAAATGGGCAAGAAATGACTGCTGATGATATGAATAAGGCAGTATCTATGATGACAGGCAAGGAAGGGAAGAAAATAAATTTAATTATATATAGAAGTGGTGTTGGAAATAAAGAATTTAATCTTATAACTGAGAAGATAGTATTTAAAACTGTAAAGAGCAAGATTTTAAATAATAATATAGGCTATATCAGGATTACACAATTTACAGAAACTACAGGAAATGATTTTAATAAAGCACTTGATTCACTTTTAGATAAAAAGATTAAAGGATTAGTACTTGATCTTAGGGATAATCCAGGAGGTCTTCTAACAGAGTGCGTTAAAGTTGCTGATAGGTTAGTTGGAGAAGGCACAATAGTTTATACTATAGATAACAAAAATCAAAGAGAAGAGTGGACATCAGATGAGAATAAGATAAATATACCACTTGCATTACTTGTAAATGAAGGAACAGCAAGTGCATCGGAGATAGTATCTGGTGCTGTAAGGGATTATAAGGCAGGGACTTTAATTGGTACAAAGACTTTTGGTAAGGGGCTTGTTCAGGATTTAATTGATTTGCGTGATGGAACAGGAATTAAGATAACTATTGCAAGATACTATACTCCTTCAGGAGAGTGTATACAAGGCAAAGGCATTACTCCCGATATAATACTTACATTACCTGAGAAGGATAAATATAAGGAATTAAAGTTGGAAGAGGATATTCAGCTACAAAAGGCTATACAAGTTATAAAATCGAAGATGTAGGGAGGTTTATTTAAAGTCCTTAAAGGGAGGTTATTATGGATATTTTTAAACTAATATACTTTGCCTTTAAAAGTTATGCAAATGCTGTTTTGACTTTTCTTTTAGATCCTATTTCATGGATATTTCTTTTTATAATTATAGGGCAATATAAAAAGTTTATTACTCTTCAACAGAATATATATGGTGGTAAAACTAAACAGGATACTAAAGAACTTGTTACTACGTCTGTTCTTTTTGGCATTATAGCAGGGCTTGTTGGCTCGATTATTATGACAACCTTTGGAGTTACGTTTTATAAGGCAAATGGGTTAAACTATTTAATACTTTTATCCCTTTTATTGATGCTTATAAGCCCAAGATATGTTTGCCTGTCCTATTCAGGAGGGATATTAAGCATAATTGTTTTAATTCTTTCTGCACTTTCATCAAAGGGGATAATTGTAGAAGGTAGCCTTGTTAGCAATATATATAATGCTTTGAATTTTGATGTTCCTGCTCTTATGGCAATTGTTGCAATAATGCATTTTATGGAGTCTATATTAATGTGGCTTGATGGTAATAGAGGGGCTACTCCTGTTTTTATGAAGCAGGATGATGAAATAGTAGGGGCATTTATTATGCAAAGGTTTTGGATTATACCAATTATCTTGTATTTTTTCATGGGTAGCGGTATATCGAATCTATCTGATGTTTTAGCAACCCTAATTGGTGGCCTCTTATAAAATCACCTCAACTTGGTGATTTAGCAAAAGATGCTATTTTCATGGCAACTCCGCTTATTGCAATGCTTGGTTATTCTGATTTTGCAGTTACAACAACTGTTGAAAATAAGGTAAAAAGAACATCGATTGGTCTTTCAGCTTTTAGTTTAATACTTCTTGTACTTTCTTATTTGGCAACAAAGTTTTATATTTTTAACTATGTTGCAGCATTATTTGCTCCTCTTGCTCATGAAGGGCTTATACTATTTGAAAGGTATAGGGAAAAAAATGGAGAGCCTCTTTACAAAAAAAGTGATGAGGGTATAGTAGTTCTTGATACTATTCCTTTATCTCCAGCAGAGAGTATGGGAATAAGACCAGGGGAAATAATAATAAAAGTAAACAATAAAATAGTAAAAAAGATTGATGATGCTGATGAAATATTTAATGAATATCCAAGCTTTTTATGGGTAGAAGTTATAGGTATTGATGGTAAAAGAAAGATATTAGAGTTTAGAGACTATAAGAATTCAATAAGGGAGCTTGGAATAATAACAATTCCTGAAAATATGTATGATATTCCTTATATTGAAGATAAAAACATATCACTGTTTGATAGAATAAGAAGAAGGTATAGATAATGCATTAGCATTATCTATACCTTCTTTATCTTATCTGACCATCCCCATAGATTATATATTTTGTTGTTGTAAGCTCATTAAGCCCCATAGGACCTCTTGCATGCATCTTTTGTGTGCTGATTCCTATTTCTGCACCAAATCCAAATTCATATCCATCAGTAAAGCGGGTTGATGCATTAACATATACAGCAGCAGCATCAACTTCTTTTAAAAAGCTCTGGGCGTTGAAATAGTTTTTAGTAACTATTGCTTCTGAATGTTTAGTTCCATATTTATATATATGTTCTATAGCTTCATCTAATGAATCAACAACCTTAATGGCAAGTATAAGGTCTAAGAATTCAGTAAAGTAATCTTCTTCAGTAGCTTCTAAGGCATAAGGAACTATTTCTTTAGTTTTTTTGCAACCTCTAATTTCAACCCCAAGTGAATTTAGTTTTTTACAAAGATCTGGAAGGATTTTATCAGCTATATCTTTATGAACAAGTAAGGTTTCCATAGCATTGCAAACTCCTGGCCTTTGGGTTTTGGCATTTATAACTATATCCTCTGCCATTTTAATGTCAGCTTCGTTATCTATATATACATGGCAATTTCCAACACCTGTTTCAATAACAGGTACAGTTGAATTTTCTATAACTGTTTTAATTAGGCCAGCACCTCCCCTTGGAATTAAAAGATCAAGGTATTTATTCATTTTCATCATTATTCTTGTAGCTTCCCTATCAGTTGTTTCAATAAGCTGTATACATCCTTTTGGAAGACCTGCCTCAAAAGCTGCACTTGAAATTATATCAGTAATAGCTTTGTTTGAATTAATTGCTTCTGATCCTCCTCTTAAAATAACAGCATTCCCTGATTTTATGCACAAAGCTGCTGCATCTACGGTAACATTTGGCCTTGCTTCGTATATTATGCCTATAACTCCTATAGGAACCCTAATTTGTCCAATTTGAAGGCCATTTGGCCTTTTCCACATTCTTAAAATTTCACCAACAGGATCAGGTAAAGCTGCAACTTGAAGTAATCCTTCTGCCATGTCGTTTATTCTCTTTTCATTCAAAAGTAGCCTGTCAAGAAGGGAACTTGAAAGGTTTTTATTTTTTCCTTCAGCCATATCTAATTCATTTGCAGTTAATATTTTATCAATATTATTTTTTAATGCTTGAGCCATATTTATAAGAGCTTTATTTTTAATATTTGTCTGCATATTATTAAGCTCTTTAGATGCCTTTTTTGCCAAATAACCTTTTTCTTCAACATAGCTATATATATCCATTTTTATCCTCCTTATAGACTTAAAATAACCATATTATCCTTGTGTATTACCTCGTCGTAGTTTTTATGTCCTAAAATGTTTTCAATTTGGGAAGAATTTAATCCTTTAATCTGTTCAATCTCATTAGAGCTGTAATTTACAATACCCTTTGCTATTTCTTTATCCTTGCTATTTAAAATAGAAACTACCTGGCCTTCACTGAACTTACCAGATATTTTAGTTATTCCACTTGGAAGTAAGCTTTTCTTATTAACAATTATTGCTTTTTCAGCACCATCATCAACATAAATTTTACCTTTTATCTTTGTACTGTAAGCAATCCACCTTTGCCTTGCATGAAGTGGCTTTTCCTTTGGTTTAAACCATGTTCCTATATTTTTGCCGGTAATAATATCAGTAATTATTTTTGGGTTTGAGCCGTTTGCAATAACCATTGAAGTGCCCGCAGAAACAGCAATTTTAGCAGCTTTTATTTTAGTTGCCATACCTCCTGTCCCAAGGTGGCTTCCTGCACCTCCTGCTGCTGCTTCTATTTCCGGGGTAATTTTATCTATCCAGCTAATAAGTTTTGCATTGGGATTAATATGTGGGTCAGAATCATAAAAGCCATCAATGTCAGATAACAAAATTAGAAGATCTGCTTCTACAAGGCTTGCAACACATGCTGATAATGTGTCATTGTCTCCAAATTTAATTTCCTCAGTTACAATAGCATCATTTTCATTAATTATAGGTATTACGTTATTATCAAGCAATGCAAATAAAGTATTCCTTGCATTTAAAAATCTAATTCTATGGGACATATCTTCTCGTGTTAAAAGTACCTGAGCAACTATTTGACCATATTCTGCAAAAAGCTTTTCATATATATGCATAAGTATTCCTTGGCCAACTGCTGCTGCAGCTTGTTTTTCGGGTATTGTTTTAGGTTTTGTTTTTAAACCTAATCTTCCTATTCCAGCACCAATAGCACCAGAGGTTACAAGTATTACTTCTTTTCCTCTATTAATAAGATCTGCAATTTGCCTTACAATGCTTTCTATGCTGCTTATATTAAGTCTTCCATTTTCGTGTGTTAAAGTTGAGGTGCCTACTTTTATAACAATTCTGTTTATTGAGTCTATATATTCTGCTCTTTTATTATCCATTAATATCCTCCTAGAATATAAGATATTAAAAAATGATTTTGTAAATATACTTATGATTTTGATAATTATACCATAATATGAATAAAAGAACAACAAAATTATAAATTGGGCTCTTGCAAAGTTCTTAACACAAAAAGGTTTGTCGTCAATCTGAAATATTTTTATGAGATATGTTATAGTTAAAAGTGATATAATAATTCTTTTATATACAAATAATATAATTAATAAGGAGGTTAAAATATGGAGAAAATGTTTGATGATTTAGGTTTATCTAAGGAAATATTAAAAGCTGTTGAAGATATGGGATTTGAAGAACCATCTCCTATACAAAAACAAGCTATACCAGTAATTTTAAGTGGTAAAGATGTTATAGGGCAAGCACAAACAGGCACAGGGAAAACAGCAGCCTTTGGAATGCCTGTGATAGATATTATTAATACTCAGGATAAATATCTTCAAGCTGTAATTTTATGCCCTACAAGAGAACTTGCGATTCAGGTTGCAGAAGAAATAAAAAAGCTGTCAAAATACAAAAAGGGAATTCAAATACTTCCTGTGTATGGTGGTCAATCAATAGAGAGGCAAATAAAAGCTTTAAAAAAGGGAGTACAAATAATAGTTGGAACACCAGGCCGTGTTATGGACCATATAAATAGAAAAACAATTAGCCTTGATAAAGTTAAGATATTTGTTCTTGATGAAGCCGATGAAATGCTGGACATGGGTTTTAGAGATGACATAGAGTTTATTTTAAAAAATGCTCCCAAAGAGAGGCAGACGCTGTTATTTTCAGCTACTATGCCAAAGGCAATTCTTGAACTTACAGAAAAATATCAAAAAAATCCTGAGCTAGTTAAAGTAATCCACAAGGAACTTACAGTACCAAATATTGAGCAATATTATTTTGAAGTTAAGGAGAAAAATAAAATCGATGCTTTATCAAGGATTATAGATGTATATAATCCATATCAGGCTATAATATTTTGTAATACAAAGAGAAAGGTAGATGAGCTTGTAGAGGAATTGCAATCAAGAGGATATGCAGCTGATGGACTTCATGGTGATATGAAGCAATCTCAAAGAGATAAGGTTATGTCAAAGCTTAGAAAGGGTATAACTGAAATACTTGTCGCGACTGATGTGGCAGCAAGAGGGATTGATGTTGAGAATATTGACATGGTTTTTAATTTTGATATGCCACAGGATGAAGAGTATTATGTTCATAGAATAGGAAGAACTGCAAGAGCTGGTAAAACAGGTAGGGCTTTTACATTTGTATCTGGAAAGGATTTTTATAAATTAAAGGATATACAAAGGTATACTAAAACAAAAATTATGAGAAAGGAAATACCTACAATAGGAGATGTAGAGGAGATTAAAAATAATGCTCTAATAGAAAAAATAAAAGCTACTATAGAAGAAGGCGGAATAGAGAAATATACAAATATAGCTGAAAAGCTTCTTGATGAAGAATATAATTCTTTAGATGTATGTGCTGCACTTTTAAAGATGCTTGTAAAAAAAGATGAAAGGCCTTTAAATGATGAAGATGATTTTGATTTTGAAAACACAGGAGGAGCACCTGGAATGGCAAGGCTTTTTATTAATGTGGGCAGAAGAAATAATATAACTCCAAAGAATATAGTTGGAGCAATTGCTGGTGAAACAGGACTTCCAGGTAAACTCATTGGAACTATTGATGTATATGATAAATATACTTTTGTTGAGGTTCCAAAGGAATATGCAAGGGAAGTAATAAGAATAATGAAGGATAATGAAATAAATGGAAACAAGATAAATATAGAACCTGCAAATGCAAGATAGAATAAAATATAAAGCCTGTAAATATGTTAAAGCCGTTTTTTTATATTGGATTTAACATATTTTCAGGCTTTTAATTTAAATAAGCATAATATTCCTTAATTTATAATTATTGCACTACTAATATTAATATCTTAAAATGATAAAGAGGTGATGATATGATAAAAAAGTTTATTAGCTATTATAGGACTCATACGGGACTTTTTATACTTGATATGGTCTGTGCAGTTTTAATATCCGCAACTGATTTAATATATCCTATGATTACAAGACAGCTTATAAACAATATTATTCCTTCTAAAAATGTACTACTTATTTTTAAAATAGGACTTATCTTGCTCATATTATATATTTTTAGAATGATTTTTGAGTATGTAGTAGGATATTATGGCCATGTTTTAGGGGTTAGAATGGAATATGATATGAGAAAGGATATGTTTACCCATATTCAAACATTACCTATAAGATATTTTGATAATACAAAAACCGGGCAAATAATGTCAAGGATAGTAAATGATTTAAATGAGATATCAGAACTTGCTCATCATGGGCCAGAGGATATTTTTATTTCAACACTGATGATTTTAGGTTCTTTTTTTCTGCTTTTAAATATTAATATAAAATTAACTTTAATAGTCTTTACTATTATACCTTTTATGGTCTACTTTACAGTAATATATAATTCAAAAATGAGAAAAAATTTCAGAAAAATTAGAGAAAGCATTGCAAATGTAAACAGCAGATTGGAGGACACGCTCTCGGGAATAAGAGTTGTGAAATCCTTTACAAACGAAGAATATGAAATAGACAGGTTTGATGAAAACAACAATGAGTTTAAATGCCTTAGGACAAAATCAGTAAAATATATAGGAATACTTCATGGAGGAATAAACTTTTTTTCAAATTTATCAACACTCCTTGCACTTATAGCGGGAGGATATTTTGTTGCTAAAGGTGAGATAAAAGTAGGGGATTTAGTTGCCTATCTTATATATATAGGTCAGTTTCTTCAGCCAGTAAAAAGGTTAGCACAATTTGTTGAGGAGTATCAAAGAGGTATGGCTGGATTTAAAAGGTTTTATGAAATAATTAACATAAAGCCAGATATATTTGATAAAGAAGATGCAATTGAATTAAAGGATGTTAAAGGAAAAGTTGAGTTTAAAAATGTAAGTTTTAGCTATAACAATAAAACCACTGTACTTAGGGATATAAATTTGACTGTTAATGAAGGAGAAAGCATTGCAATAGTTGGCCCATCAGGAGTTGGAAAAACTACTCTTTGCAGCCTAATCCCAAGGTTTTATGATGTAGATAGTGGCAATATATATATTGATGGTATTGATATAAAAGATATAAAAATAAAATCTTTAAGGCAAAATATCGGTATAGTACAGCAGGATGTTTTTTTATTTGCAGGAACAATAAGAGATAATATAGCCTATGGTAAACTTAACGCAACAGAGGAGGAGATTATTTGGGCTGCAAAGGCTGCAAATGCCCATGAGTTTATTATGGAACTTGAAGATGATTATGATACATATATTGGGGAGAGAGGGGTTAAACTTTCAGGAGGGCAGAAGCAGAGAATTTCAATAGCAAGAATGTTTTTGAAAAACCCACCTATATTAATACTTGATGAAGCAACATCATCCCTTGATAACCAGAGTGAGCTTATAATTCAAAAATCTATAGAGCAGCTGTCAAAGGGACGTACAACTTTTATTATTGCCCATAGGCTTGCAACAATAAAAAATGCAAAGAGGATAATAGTTCTAACTGAAAATGGAATAGAAGAGGAAGGTACACATACTGAGCTTATGGCAAGAAAAGGTATATACTATGAATTATATAAAACACAATTTGAATAGATTTTGTTTAGAGGCGGATTTTAATTAAGATCTAAGCCTCTTTATTTTATGCTTATAAGGGAATTATTATTTAAATTTAAGATAGGCTTATAGTGTTTCGACTATATAGAAAAGATAAATATATTGAAAGAAAATTATTTATATTATGAATAATTAAACGCAGTATAAAAATTATATAATTTAATTATGAAATATTTATTGATTGTGTTAAGTAAATATGAAAAAATAGCGTAGCTACACGTATAATTACACAAAATTACACAGTTTTTTTATGTAATCTGAATTAATAAAATTTGATAATACTGGATTTATCAAAAAAAGGCATGCCGAAGGCACCTACTTAAAACTTAAAATGTAGGTATGTTATGAATATATGGTTTATTTGAGAATTAAGCAGACAGAAGCCAGTTATTAATATTTTTTTCATCAACTAAAATACCAGCAACTTGTGCAGGAGTTAGATTGTTTAAAGAATAGTGAGGTCTTAAAAAATTATAATGGAAAATAAACATTGCTATTAGAGTGTTTGCACTTTCAAATGATTTAAAACCTCTTTTACGTTTATACCAGTCTTTAAATGTATCATTAAAAGCTTCTAGCAAGTTGTTGGATATATCATCTTTAAATGATTGAACTTTTATGTGTTTTGAAGTGTTAAAAATAGTTTTAGTAGCAAGATTATATGAGCCTAATCTATCGGTCACAATAGCCGATGGACATCCAAACTTACTTGCAGATTTAAACAAGGAAAAAGCTTGAGAAGCATCTCTTGAAGGAGATAAATTAAAACCAAGAACCATTCTGGTTTCTGAATCGATAATTAACCATAGATAATGTTTTTTACCATTAATAAAAACGACAGTTTCGTCGGCATGCCATTCATCAGATGTACTTAAATCAAGATTTTCAGTAAGTCTATTAGCTATACTTAGAAAAATTGGAGCAAATTTTTTGCACCAAGATGCAATAGTTACATGAGAAACTTTGACATTGTAGGTTAGTTTAAAAAATTGAGATATTCTTCTTGTTGAAGAACCATTTAGATAATAGAGGTTAAGTGCAGTAAGAATTAAAAATAATGGAAATCTCATTCTTTTAAAATCTGTCTTTCCTTTAATTAATTCACAAGATGCAGAGGGTATATTAATAGGTTTTGCAACATAAATAGAATGACCACATTTTTTAGAGTTGCAAGTATAATGGGAATAGTACTCATAATCATGGTGCAAATAAGTACCACTACCACAAACAGGACAACGAGGATACCCTCTCAATACACGATTTTTCTTACCCTTATAATCTTCAAGAGTAAACTGACGTCTACAGTCTTTACATTGATATTTTTGATTACCTGCTTTGTCTTTCCCAAAGCGATAGAGATTTTGACTATGGCATCTTGGACATGAAATTTTATTCAATGACTTGCACATAATTTCATCTCTCCTTCGGAGGTATTTTGTTTTTCGCTATATATAAGATAACTCAAAGGAGAGATGAAATTCAAATATCATATAACTTAACAAAACTTATTTATTTATTAGGAGGATGAAAATATGGGGGAGAAAAAATGGATTATCATTAATGGAATCATAGTAGGCCTTATTTCTGTAATGCTTGTTTACTTTGGCAATCCCGTAAACATGGGAATTTGTATTGTGTGCTTTATTAGGGATATTGCCGGTGGATTAGGACTACACAGAGCAGAAGTAGTTCAGTATGTAAGGCCAGAAATCATTGGTATAGTTCTTGGTGCGTTTTTAATGGCCCTTGGGAAAAAAGAGTATAATGCAAGGGGTGGTTCATCACCATTTACAAGATTTGTTCTTGGATTTATAGTTATCATCGGTGCTTTAATGTTTTTAGGCTGTCCTCTTAGAATGGTTTTAAGACTCGCAGGGGGAGATCTTAATGCATTGTTTGGTCTTTTCGGGTTTATTGCTGGAATTGCACTTGGAATCGTTTTTTTAAACAAGGGGTTTACTTTAAAGAGAACCTATTCATTGAACAGATATGAAGGGTATCTTTTGCCTTTTGTAAATGTAGTATTGCTTATACTTGTTATTGCAGGAACTGCAACTGGAATTTTATTCTTTAGCAAAACTGGACCTGGTTCTCAGCATGCTCCAATTATTATTGCTTTAGTTGCAGGACTTATTGTAGGTGGATTTGCTCAAAGAACAAGGCTTTGCATGGTTGGAGGAATAAGAGATCTTATAATGTTTAAGGATTGGTATCTTATTTCAGGATTTATTGCTATATTTGTTACAGCATTTATTGGGAATGCAGCTTTTGGATATTTTAAGTTTGGATTTGCAGGGCAGCCTGTAGCACATACTGATGGATTATGGAATTTTCTTGGAATGGCTCTTGCTGGATTTGGATCTGTTCTTCTTGGTGGATGCCCATTAAGACAGTTAATACTCTCTGGAGAAGGGAACATTGATTCAGTAATTACAGTAATGGGAATGGTAGTTGGTGCTGCTTTTGCTCATAATTTTAAACTTGCTGCATCAGCAAAGGGACCAACACCAAATGGAAAGATTGCAGTAATTCTTGGCTTTATAATTGCCTTTGCAATTGCATATTTGAATATTGATAAATCAGTCAATATCAAAATGAAAGGGGATGGAAAAATTGAAACTTATGGAAATTGACGCAAGAGGTAGGGCTTGCCCAGAGCCAGTTCTTCTTACTAAAAAAGGGGTTGAAAATAGTCCTCAGGGCGTAAAGGTTATTGTAGATAATGTAACTGCAAGAGAAAATGTAAAAAGGTTTGGAAAGAATGCAGGTTATAAAGTTGAAGTTGAAGAAAAAAATGGAGAATACATTTTAACATTAAGTAAGTAGGTAGTTAATATGGAGTACATTGCAACTTTTTTTACTCAATCCGGTGCTATAAAATATCAAAGATTTTTACTTGAAAAGAACATAAAGGCTGAAATCATGCCTGTTCCGAGAAAATTCAGCTCAAGCTGTGGGATTAGTGTCAGATTTTTATTAGATGATGATGTATTAAAGTATGTAAGCGATGATATTGAAAAAATATATGAAATGAGCAGTATAGAGGGAAGGCTTGTATATAAGGCAGATATGTAATCTTAAGGACAAAAAACCTACGGATTAAAAATTCGTAGGTTTTATACGTTAGTTTCGGTTAGAGAATTTTTATAGGTAATTTATACCATGATAAAATATGTAGTTTACAGATGTAATATATCACTATTTATATTATAATATTTATGTAAATAATATAAGAAATGAGGTTGCCTATGAAAAATGTTGGAGTATTTGATATTTTAGGACCTGTTATGATAGGGCCATCAAGTTCTCATACAGCTGGAGCAGTTAGGCTTGGAAGAGCGGCAAGGTGTATTATGGGTGAAGATTTTAAAAAAGTAAATTTTTATCTTCATGGTTCCTTTGCAAAAACATATAAAGGACATGGTACTGATAGAGCATTAGTTGCAGGAATACTTGGAATGGATACTGATGATGAGAGGATAAGAAAGTCCTTTGATATTGCTAAGGAAAGGGATATAGAAATTAATTTTATTGAGTCGGATTTGGGAGAGGTACATCCTAATACAGTAAAAATTGAGTTTATTAATAGTAATATAACAAGCTATATTATTGGTTCATCTATTGGTGGTGGAAGTATAGCCGTTGTGAATATAGACGGTGAAAAAGTTTATTTTACAGGTGAGTATCCAACACTTTTAGTAAAATACAAGGATAAAAAGGGAATGATAAGTAAAATTAGCTTTGCTATTGCTCTTGGGGATATTAATATTGCTACACTTAAAGTTGATAGGGAAAGTAAAGGAGAAATAGCAACAGCTGTAATAGAAACAGATAATAAGGTGAATTATAATATAATAGATGAAATATCAAAACTTGAAGGAGTTTTTTCAGTTAAATTTATTGATGCTATATAATAAAGCACTTTTGCTTTTTAATGGAGGTTAGTATGTTTAAATCGGCTGTGGATGTAATTGAATTAACAGAAAAATATAGCTGTAGGATATGTGATATTGTATTAATGAAAGAAAGTAAGATTTCTGAAAAAAGTAAGGATGAAATAAGAAATAAAGTTAAATATACTTTAGAGGTAATGAAGCAATCAGCAGAATCAGGTATAGATGTACCTATAAAATCTGTAAGTGGGATTATAGGTGGCAATGCAAAGAAAATTGAGGATTATAGGAAAAAAGGAAGTACAGTGTGCGGAGATATAATAAACAAAGCTATTGCAAGGGCACTATCCTGTTCTGAAGTTAATGCTGCCATGGGCAAAATAGTAGCATGCCCTACTGCAGGATCCTGTGGTATTGTTCCAGCTGCTATAATTACATCAGGTGAAATTATTAATGCCGATGAAGAAACTTTAATTGATGCTCTTTTAACTGCATCGGGTGTTGGGCAGATTATTGCAAAAAATGCCACATTATCTGGTGCTGAAGGAGGATGCCAAGCTGAATGTGGTTCTGCCTCTGCGATGGCAGCAGCTGCAATTGTTGAAATGTTTGGAGGTACTCCTAAAATGGCTTTTAATGCTGCAGCGATTGCTTTAAAGAACATATTAGGACTTGTTTGTGATCCAGTAGCAGGGCTTGTAGAGGTGCCTTGTTCTAAAAGAAATGCAATGGGTGTTGTAAATGCTATGAGTAGTGCTGATATGGCTCTTGCTGAGATTGAAAGCGTAATACCATTTGATGAGGTAGTTAGTGCTATGTATAAAGTTGGGAAAATGCTTCCAAGTGAGCTTAGAGAAACAGCCCTTGGAGGGCTTGCAGCAACCCCAACGGCAATAAAAATTGCAAAAGAGATTAATAAGGTATAAAAAGGGACGGCTTTGCCGTCCCTTAAAAGTTTTTAGTTATTTATAAGAGCTATAATGCCTCCAATTAAAATACACATTAATAATATTATTAAAATTACGGTATCATAATGCTCAACTTTATATGCTTTATATATATATTTTGAACAAAATATCAAAGTAATTCCAATGAATAAAGTATAATATCCCCAAATACCTATGACACTTATTATTGATTTTGCAATAAACCTGAATACAGTAAACTTAGGTATTACTTTAGGTAAAGGTATTTGCAACTTTTACAACTCCTTAATATTTACTATTCAGTTTGACCACTATGCTTTTTACCAAATAATAATGGAATTAAAACACCTATTAAAGCAGGAAGTATCCAGGCAAAGTTTGATTTTGCAAAAGGAAGTTTGCTAATTAGTGCTTGTACGCCTTTTAAATTTATTCCTATTGCTGAAAGTCCATCAACTATGCTTATAATTAAAGTTAAATATACTGCATAAAGATAAGAATTCTTGTTTTTTATAAATTCATCAAATATATTTAATATAATTAGTACTATAACAACAGGATAAACAGTAACTAAAAGAGGCACTGCCAATTTAACGATAGTTTCAACTCCAAAATTTGAAACTACTGCACTAAATAAAGTAACAATTATTACAACAGTCTTATAACTAATTTTGTTGTTTGTAAGGTTAGAAAAGAATTCTCCAGCAGTAGCAGTTAAACCTACAGAAGTAGTAAGGCATGCAAAACCTACTGCTATACCTAAAGCTATTTTGCCGAAATTACCTAAAAGATTTTGTGTTATTGCAATAGTAAGCTGAGTTTTTGATATATCGCTACTAAAAATACCTGATGCAGTAGCACCTAAATACATAAGCCCTCCATAAACCATAAGAAGTCCACAAGCTGCAATAACACCTGATAATAGTGTAAGTTTTATTTGATCTTTAGTATTACTATATCCCTTTGCAACAACGCTGCTTATTATAATACCGGCAAAAACAGTTGACGCTAAAGCATCCATAGTTTGATAACCTTCCGCAAAGGCCTTTGAGAATGGGTTTGTTATATTTGTTATAACAGGCTGTCCAATAGGAGAAATTATGCCTTTAGCTATTATTATTGCAAGCATTGCTAAAAGCACAGGAGTTAATATTTTTCCTATCTTATCAATAACTGATGAAGGATTTATTACGAGATATAAATTGATTGCGAAATAAACTGCAGTAACTATTATAGGACTTACGTTTGGGAAAAGAGGCTTTATTGCCATTTCATAAGTAGTTGCACCTGTTCTTGGTATTGCAAGTAGTGGTCCTATTGCAAGCATTATAACTATTCCTAAAACTTTGCTAAAGTTTGTTCCAACCTTTCCAGCGAAATTTTCAAATTTACCATCATTTTTTGACATTACAATAATTCCGATAAGGGGAAGGCCTATACCTGTTAACAAAAATCCAAAAAGTGACATGTACCATTTTGAACCTGATAAAATACCAATATAGGGAGGAAAAATAAGGTTTCCAGCTCCAAAGAACATTGCAAAAAGTGCTAATCCAATTACTAAAACGTCCTTAAATTGTTTCATTTTGTTACCTCCTAAATTGTTATTAAAAAAAGTTAAAAAAGTAGAAAAATTAAAAAAAATAATGACAAATATAATTATAATAGCACAATGAAATGATTTCAATAGAAAAAATATGTGTATTTTGCTAAATTGTATATGTTATATATTTAACAATGATGCAAATTTTAAATATTAAAGTTACATTATAATAAAAAATATATAAAATTGAAAAAATTTTTGTGTATCAAAATATATTTATTTTAATATTATGATAATAGACTAATTCTTGGAGGATAAATATGGCAATTAAAAAATGCTATTTTGCTTCAGCAAATACTTGTAAAGGATTTGTATCATTTTTTGATTATGTCATTAATGATGCAAAAAGGGTCTACATTATAAAAGGAGGACCAGGATGTGGAAAGTCAACTTTTATTAAGAAGATGGGGGAAGAACTTCTTGAATTTGGCTTTGATATTGATTTTATATACTCTCCTTCTGATATGAATTCCATTGACGGTATTTTCATACATGGAGTTGATTTTGCTGTAGTCGATGGAACTTCACCTCATGTTATAGATCCTAAATATCCTGGAGCGGTTGAAAGAATATTAAACTTTGGGGATTATTGGGATATTGATTATTTAAGGGAAAAGATGGATGAAATAAAGTATTATTTTGATGAAATAGAAAAACATTATGAGGTATTTTTTAATTATATGCTTGGGGCAAAGCAGATACACGATAGGTGGGAGAAAGAATATTTAAAAGGAATGGATTTTAAAAAGGCAGATGAAATAACTGAAAAGTTGATAAGTAGCATAATTTTGAAAAATAATAATAAAGCACCTAAGGAGTGGCATAGATTTGCAGGAGCTATGACTCCACAGGGGCAATTATCCTTTTATGATGTATTGGTAAAGCAGATTAAAAACAGATATATAATAAAAGGAAGACCGGGTACTGGTAAATCAACTATGACTAAAAAGGTGGCTAAAGCAGCACTAAAAAGCGGCTATGATGTTGAATACTATCATTGCAGTTTTGATCCTGATAGCATAGATATGATAATAATACCTGAGCTTAGCTTTGCAATGCTTGATGGGACTGCTCCACACGAATTTGAGCCTGAGAATAAAGACAAAGTAATTGATATGTTTGAATGTATAGATAAGGATATAGTACATGAAGATGAAGATCCTATTAAATCAATAGAACTTGAATATATAAAAGAACTTGAAAAAGCAAAATTTATATATAGAAAGATTTATGAGCTTAATAATGAGCTTGAAAAATATTATATTGATGCAATAGATTTTAATGACGTAAATGCCCTAAGGATAAGAATTACAGATACAATTAAGGCTCTAAAAAAATAGTTTTGAATCTTGGTGAATTTTGGGACAGTTACTTATTTTCTATATATCTACATCAATTCAATGTAGGTTTCTCCTCTTGTTTTCTTGGGGGTTACTTGAGGTGTTTTGCGGTTTCCCCGGCCTTTTCCAGTCTTTCCGGGACGGTTAGTGTGAAAATGTCCATTTACAAAAAAGGAAAAAAGTTCAAGACAAGGGACGGTTACTTATTTCATACACAATATCTGCAAAATCAGGGGGACATGTATAAAATATTATGTCTATTATTTAATATAATAAGTAACCGTCCCTTCTGTTACCTTTGAAAAACCACAAACTTTTTCATTCCGTCGTTGTGGCTACTTTTAGTTATGACCTGTTACTCATTTAAGGTACATTCACACCAATTCTATGAATAAACAAACCTCCAACTTGGAAAAATAATACTAAAAATATATTCCAAGTTGGAGGTGTTTTTTTATGCCAAGAATGGCAAGGCAAAAAAGCTATGACTCTATTTATCATGTTATGGTTAAAAGTATATCCGAAGTTCCCCTCTATAAAGATGATAAAGATAAGATAAAATACCTTGACTACATGAAAAAAGCCCAAGAACAGTTCGAATTTAGAGTTTATTCCTATTGCCTTATGGATAATCATGCTCATTTTATTATAGATGCAAACGGTGCAGATATCTCAAAAATAATGCACTTTGTAAACTATAAATATGCCATGTATTTTAATAAAAGGTATGAAAGAAGTGGCCATCTCTTTCAAGACAGGTTCAAAAGCTTAATCGTAAAGGATGATAGATACCTCTTTGCCTTAACAGCCTACGTTCACTTTAACGCAACAGACCTAAAAGGCTACGATAAAAATCCACAGGATTATCGCTTTTCATCTTTAGGCATATTCTTAGGGCAAAAGACAGATGAATTTGAGCTTATAGATGACAAATTTATATTATCCATGTTTAGCCTAAAGGAAGCTACAGCAAGGGCTATATACAAAGACTTTGTATTTAAAGTAAAAAGTATTGTTGATGCGCAAAGAGAAGAATTTAAGAAAGAAGGAACAGAGTATAGGAGCATGAGAACCATTCTTGTAAGGGATCTATCCCCTGATAAAATAATAGAATTAATATCACAAAAATTCAACGTAGATAAGCTAATGCTAAGGATAAAGCGGGCAAAGGAGGCAAAGGAAGCGAAGGCAATACTATGCTTTGTGTTAAGAAAGTTTTGTGATTTAAGATGTGCCGATATATGCAGGATACTTGGGAATATGGGGCAATCTAACGTTTCAAAGCTATGTTCCCTTGGGAGGGAGCTTGTAAAGGAAGAGAAATATAAAAATATAGTAAATGATATATTAACACAAGGGGCATAGATAATTTTATAATGTAGGTTATATATTAAGTATCTTGGTATAAGTTGATAAAATATTTATGCAAATTGTAATAAAAAATTTAAAGTTTTTATACATAAAGATAAAAATAAGGATAAAATATGGACAAGCTATCTTTACAAAATTATTAAAAAAGCAAAAACTTAAAAATATATTAAAAACTAAAATGCAAATAGGTAAAAGGAAGGATTAGATTCAAAAAAATTTTAGAAATTTTAACATGAAAAAATTAATAAGTAACCGTCACCAAACCTAATAAGTAACCGTCATGAAAAATCTAAAAACCCAAAAACATAAGTAACCGTCCCAAAAAACATAAGCATTGACTGTAAATGTTAAAAGATATATAATCATAGTAATCGAACTAATGTTCAAAAGGTGATGACTATGGGAGAGTTTAAAATAAAATCGATTTTTAAGCCAACTGGAGATCAGCCTGAGGCAATAGAAAGGCTTGCAGAGGGAATAATAAGAGGAGACAGGTTTCAAACGTTACTTGGTGTTACAGGTTCTGGTAAAACATTTACTATGGCTAATGTAATAGAGAGGGTACAAAAGCCAACCCTTGTAATAGCCCATAATAAAACTCTTGCAGCGCAGCTTTGTAATGAATTTAAAGAATTTTTCCCTGATAGTGCTGTGGAATATTTTGTAAGTTACTACGACTATTATCAGCCGGAGGCTTATGTACCTCAAACAGATACTTATATAGAAAAGGATGCAGCTATAAACGATGAGATTGATAAACTAAGACATTCTGCAACTTCTGCACTTTTTGAGAGGAGAGACGTTATAATAGTTGCTAGTGTATCTTGCATATATGGATTAGGAGATCCATTTGAGTATAGGAATCTAATGCTTTCATTAAGAAGGGGAATGGAAAGAGATAGGGACGAGATATTAAGGAAACTTGTTGATATACAATATGAAAGAAATGATATTAACTTTACAAGAGGTACCTTTAGAGTAAGAGGAGACGTTGTTGAGATATTTCCTGCTTCTTCATCAGACAAAGCTATACGAATAGAAATGTTTGGAGATGAAATCGACAGAATATGTGAAATTGATACTTTAACAGGAGAGATATTGGCAGAGAGAAATCACGTATCAATCTTTCCTGCATCTCATTATGCTGCATCAAGAGAAAAAATAGAAGAGGCAATAATAAAGATAGAAAAGGAGCTTGATATAAGATACAGGGAACTTAAAGATCAAGGCAAATTACTTGAAGCACAAAGGCTAATGCAAAGAACTAATTATGATATAGAGATGCTTCGTGAAGTTGGATATTGTACGGGGATTGAGAATTATTCGAGGCACTTTGATGGTAGAAAGCCAGGAGAGCCTCCTTATACACTACTGGACTTTTTTCCAAAGGATTTTCTTTTGTTTATAGATGAGTCCCATGTTACATTGCCTCAGATTAGGGCAATGTACGGTGGAGATAAATCAAGAAAAGATAACCTTGTTGAATATGGATTTAGGCTTCCCTGTGCTTATGATAACAGGCCTTTAAAGTTTGAAGAATTTGAGAAAAAAATAAATCAATGCATTTTTGTTAGTGCAACTCCAGCAGAATATGAATTGAAACATTCAACACAAATTGTAGAACAGATTATAAGACCAACAGGTCTTGTAGATCCTGAAATAATAGTACGTCCGATTAAGGGACAAATAGATGATTTGATTTCTGAAATTAAATCAACTGTTAACAATGGATATAGAGTACTTGTAACAACTCTTACGAAGAAGATGGCTGAAGATTTAACGGATTATTTAAAAGAAGTAGATATTAAAGTTAGATATTTACATTCTGATATTGACACTATAGAGAGAATGAAAATAATAAGAGATTTAAGGCTTGGAGTTTTTGATGTCTTAATAGGCATAAACCTATTAAGAGAAGGCCTTGATATACCAGAAGTTGCGCTTGTAGCAATACTTGATGCTGATAAGGAAGGATTTTTGCGTTCAACAACTTCCTTAATTCAAACCATAGGTAGAGCTGCAAGAAATTCTAATAGCAGGGTAATAATGTATGCAGATAGTGTTACTGATTCTATGAAAAAGGCAATTGATGAAACTAATAGAAGGCGAAAAATACAAATGGAATATAACATTAAGAACAACATAACTCCTAAAACTATAATAAAGCCTGTACATGATGTAATAGAAGCTACTAAAGTAGCAGAGGATAGGGCAGAGTATATTGAGAGTGTAGAGAGTTTAGAAAAGCTTTTAGAGTCCCTTGAAAAGGAGATGAAACAAGCAGCTAAAAACCTTGAATTTGAAAAAGCTGCACAAATAAGGGATAAGATTATTGAACTAAAAAAACATACGAAAAAGTAATATAAAAATTCATTGCTATTTGTAGCATAAGCATAGCTATAAATGAGGAGGTTAATATGTCTTTAGATAAAATAATTATAAAAGGAGCGAGAGAGCATAATCTAAAAAATATAGATCTTGAAATACCTCGAAATAAGCTAATTGTATTTACAGGCCTTTCGGGCTCTGGTAAATCATCCCTTGCATTTGACACTATATATGCAGAAGGTCAAAGAAGGTATGTTGAGTCTCTTTCAGCTTATGCGAGGCAGTTTTTGGGCCAAATGGATAAACCAGATGTTGATTATATAGAAGGGTTGTCACCTGCAATTTCAATAGATCAAAAAACTACAAGTAAAAATCCCCGTTCAACTGTAGGGACGGTAACGGAAATTTATGATTACTTAAGGCTTCTTTATGCAAGGATAGGAGTGCCACACTGCCCTAAATGTGGCCGTGAGATAAAGCAGCAAAGCCTTGATCAGATAGTTGATAAGGTTATGGAGTTTGGAGAAAAAACAAAAATACAAGTTTTATCTCCAGTTGTTCGTGGAAGAAAAGGAGAACATACAAAGCTTCTTGAAAATATTAAGAAGAATGGATTCGTAAGAGTAAGAATAGATGGTGAAATATTAGATATAAATGAAGACATTAAACTTGAAAAAAACATAAAGCACAATATAGAAGTTGTTGTTGATAGAATAGTTATTAAAGAAGGAATAGAAGCAAGGCTTTCTGATTCAATAGAAACAGCATTAAAGCTATCAGAGGGGCTTGTAATAATCGATATAGTAGGAGAAGAAGAGATACTTTTTAGTGAAAACTTTGCTTGCCCAGAATGTGGAATAAGCATAGGAGAACTTGCACCAAGGATGTTCTCTTTTAATAACCCTTATGGCAAATGTCCAGTATGTGATGGATTAGGATCTCTTATGGAGCTTTCTCCAGACCTTATAATACCTGACAAGAAAAAATCTATAAACGAAGGAGCTTTAAAGCCTTATAATGGCTTTAAGGAAGATTCATGGGGATACTCTATAATATCTGGTCTTGCAAAACATTATAATTTTAGCCTTGATGAACCTGTTGAAAATTTGCCTGAGGATATTATTAACATACTGCTATATGGAAATAATGGTGAGAAATTTAAAATAGAATATAATACTGAGTTTAGAAGAGGGGAGATACTTCATACCTTTGAGGGAATCATACCAAATCTGGAGAGAAGATATAAGGAAACAAATTCAGATTATATTAGAAGCGAAATTGAAAATTACATGACGGTTAGAAAGTGTCCTAAATGTAATGGTGCAAGATTAAGAGAAGAAAGCCTTGCAGTTACTGTTGCAGGGCTTCCTATTAACAAGGTATGTGATATGGCTGTAAGAGATAGCCTTGAATTTTTCAAAAACCTTAAACTTACAGATAGGGAGTATACTATTTCCAAACAGATAATTAAGGAGATTAAAGCAAGACTTCAGTTTATGGTTGATGTTGGGCTTGATTATCTTACTCTTTCAAGGGCTGCTTCAACTTTATCAGGAGGAGAATCCCAAAGGATTAGGCTTGCAACCCAGATAGGATCAAGTCTTGTTGGAGTTTTATATATACTTGATGAACCAAGCATAGGGCTTCATCAAAAAGACAATGATAAGCTAATATCAACCCTAAAGCATATGAGAGATCTTGGGAATACAGTTATAGTTGTTGAACATGATGAGGATACAATAAGAGAAGCAGACTACGTTGTAGATATTGGCCCTGGAGCAGGTTCCCATGGCGGTAAAATAGTTGCCCATGGAACACCAGAGGAAATTGCAGCCTGTGAAGATTCTATTACTGGTCAATACCTATCAGGAAGGAAGAAAATTGAGATACCCTCTAAAAGAAGAGTACCTAACGGCAATTGGATAAATATAAAAGGTGCAAGGGAAAACAATCTAAAAAATATAGATGTTAATATTCCCCTTGGGGTTATGACAGTTGTAACTGGAGTTTCTGGTTCTGGAAAAAGTACATTAGTAAATGAAATACTATATAAAGGGATTGCTAAAAAAGTTATGGGAACAAAGGCTTATCCAGGTGAGCATGATGATATACTTGGAATTGAAAACATAGATAAGATAATCGATATTGATCAATCTCCAATTGGTAGAACCCCTCGCTCAAATCCTGCAACCTATACGGGAGTTTTTGACTATATAAGAGAAATATTTGCTCAAACTCCTGAAGCAAAGATGAGAGGATATAAGACAGGGCGTTTTAGCTTTAATGTTAAAGGAGGAAGATGTGAAGCCTGCAGTGGAGATGGAATTATTAAAATAGAAATGCAGTTTTTACCAGATGTTTATATACCCTGTGAAGTATGCAAAGGAAAAAGGTACAACAGAGAAACTCTTGAGATTAAATATAAAGGAAAAAATATTTCAGATGTACTTGATATGACTGTAGAAGAAGCCCTTGAATTTTTTGAAAACATACCAAGGATTAAAAATAAACTTCAAACGCTATATGACGTAGGGCTATCATATATAAAGCTTGGTCAACCCTCAACTCAGCTATCAGGGGGAGAGGCACAGAGAGTAAAGCTTGCAACTGAACTTTCAAAAAGGAGTACTGGTAAAACACTATATATACTTGATGAGCCTACAACAGGCCTTCATATTGAAGATGTTAGAAGGCTTATTGATATACTTCAAAGGCTTGTTGAGAGTGGAAATACAGTAGTTGTAATTGAGCATAATTTAGATGTTATTAAATGTGCAGATTATATAATAGACTTAGGTCCAGATGGGGGAGATAGAGGAGGGAAAATTGTAGTATCAGGAACGCCTGAAGAAGTAGCAAATTGTAAGGAATCATATACAGGGCTATATTTAAAAAAGATACTGAAGCAGATATAATCTGCAACAGTATCTTTTTTGTGCTATAATTTACTTAGATTTTTGCAAAGGGTGATTGTATGATAGGGTATTTAGGTTTTGTTTTGAAGTTTGTTATAATTGCTATAATATATATTATTTTATTTAGGATAATAAAGATAATGTATATGGATCTTAAAAGTATTAAAACGAAGGAAGAATTAAAAAACTTTGCCTTTGAAGTTAAAGATGCACCTGATAGCTTAGACATAAGAAAAGGAAGTGTATTTCCATTGCATGTTATAACCAATATTGGAAGAAAAGATGATAATCATATTATAATAAACGATCCTTTTATATCTTCAAAGCATGCTACAGTTTTTATAAAGGACGGAAGATTATTTATAAAGGACTTAAATAGCACAAATGGTACATTTAAAAATGGAAATAGAATTAATGATGTAGAAGAACTTTTTGATGGTGACATAATTGAAATAGGAAGGGTCATATTTAAAGTTATAGGATAGAGGGATATTATGAGTGAGGAAAAGTCAATAATAAAAAGTATATGTCTTGTTACAATGCTCATGTTTATACTTCTTTCATTTTCCCTTGGGAAGATTGATTTTCTTCCGATAATATTTGGAATATCTTCATGTATATTAATTGCATACTCAAACTTTATTATTAAAAGGTTTTTTCCCAATGGAGATAAATATATTTTGATATTATCATCTTTTATAACTCAGTTTGGACTTGTTATGATATATAGATTAAATAGCCAAAACCCAGTAAGAGCTATTAAACAGATATCCTATTTTACAGTAGGCATAGCGGTTTATATATTTCTTGTTATATTTCTTCCTGAAATAAAAAAGTTTGAAAGATTTAAAAACACATACATAGTTATAGCAATTTTGCTTCTAGCTTCTACTTTGTTTTTAGGAAGGGAGATAAAAGGCTCAAGGAATTGGATACAAATAGGTTCCTTTAGTATGCAGCCATCAGAAATTGCTAAGCTTTTTCTAATCTTTTATCTTGCATCTTCAATAAAGTATATAAAAGGATTTAAAGATGTTTTAAAATTATCGATACCTGTATTTATATGTATTGGTCTTTTAGTTATAGAAAAGGATTTAGGAGCAGGGCTTATATTTTTTGGTATTTTCATTACTATGCTTTATATTGGTACTTCTAACTTTAAATATGTACTTATAGGTATGCTTTTATTTTCAGTTGGGGTAATAGCAAGCTATTTTATATTTCCACATGTTAGAGTCAGGATAGATATATGGCTTGATCCTTTTGCATATAAGACAGGGAAAGGATATCAAATATGCCAATCCCTTTTTGCAATAGCTTCAGGAGGGCTTTTTGGTACAGGCCTTGGGCTTGGGCATCCAGAGTTTATACCAGAGGTTCATAATGATTTTATATTTTCTGCAATATGTGAGGAATTTGGACTTTTAGGAGCTATTGCACTGATAATTTTATATCTTTTATTGATATATAGAGGTCTTAGGAATGCAGTTTATGCTAAAGATGACTATTCAAGGCTTGTGTCTGTTGGGATATCAAGTATGCTTGCTTTTCAAATATTTGTTGTAATAGGTGGCGTTACAAAGATGATACCAATGACGGGAATTACCCTTCCATTTGTAAGTTATGGGGGGAGTTCTATGCTGCTAAATTTTATATGCCTTGGTATACTTCAAAGGATATCAGAAAACAGGTGGGATGTAGATGAACAATAGAAAGCTTATTAAAAATATTAAAATTCTCCTTATATTTTTTTGCCTTTGTTTTTTTGGGATAATAATGTATCTTACATATTTTAATATTTATATATCCCCAAAGATAGTATATGACGTTTCAAATCCAAGGCTTAGGGTAGAGGAGGAAAAGATATTAAGAGGGCTTATACTTGATAGAAATGGGAATGTAATAGCACAAAGTAAAAGGCTTGATAATGGAAAGCAAAAAAGGATATATAACTATGGGGAAATCTATGCACATATTACAGGATATAATAGCATAATCTATGGAAAAACTGGGTTAGAGCTTGCATATAATGATATACTTTCAGGCAAAACATTAGAATATAGCACTCCAATTAGTATTTTTAAAGGTTTTTTAAATTCATTGTTAAATAAGCAGAAGAAAGGATATAACCTATATCTTACAGTAGATGATACTTTGCAAAAAAAAGCATACAAATTATTAGGTGATGACAAAGGGGCAGTGGTTGCAATAAACCCTAAAAGTGGAGAGATACTATCTATGGTGTCAAAGCCTTCATTCGATCCAAATCAAATAGATGAAAAATTTAAGGAATATAACAGCGATAGTACAGGGGTACCGTTTTTAAACAGGGCTGCTTTAGGATACTATCCTCCAGGTTCAACCTTTAAAATAATTACGGCTTCTGCAGCACTTAAATATATAGATGATATAGAAGGACAGAGTTTTAATTGTAATGGAAAACTTAAAATAGGAGATTATATATTGAAGGACTACAATAAAGAAGCCCATGGAAGGATAAAGCTTGAAGATGCTTTTAAAGAATCCTGTAACTATACTTTTGGAACTTTGGGAATGAAGCTTGGATATGAAAAATTAAAGGAAACAGCAGAAGGTTTTATGTTTAATAAAGATATTCCTCTAAACGATGAATATGATTCTATACATATAAAAGAGGGTAAAATAACAACTGAGAATATAAAAAGTCCTGCTTTGACAGCTCAGGATGCAATTGGTCAGCACGGAGTAACTTCCAATCCTATGCATATGGCTCTTGTTGTTAGTGCAATTGCAAATGATGGTATTATGATGAAGCCCTATATTGTAAAAAAGATAAGTGATAGCTATAACAATGTTGTATATGAAGCTAAGCCGAGGGAATTAAATAAGGCAGTAGATAAGGTTATTTCAAATAAAATAAAGGATTACATGATTAAAGTAGTAAAAAGTGGTACGGGGACTAATGCAAAAATAAATGGAATAACTGTTGCAGGTAAAACTGGTACAGCAGAAATAGAAGGGAACAATCAAACTCATTCATGGTTTGTTGCCTTTGCACCAGCAGATAATCCACAGATTGCTTTGGCTGTTATTGTTGAAAATGGAGGAGTTGGAGGAGGACGTGCTGCAATGATTGCAAGGGAGATAATTAAAGCATATTTAAAATAATAGTATTTCAAACAGTTGTTCGAAAATAAAAAGTGGTATATACTATAATAAAGTAGTTTACATAAAAGGAGTAAAGTCATGACAGGAAAGACTCACGTTGGTATTGGTGTAATGTCTACAATAATTTTATCTCAGTATATACCTATAGATTTAACTGTTTCTGCTCTTGGAATAAGTGCAGTAGCTTCCCTTTTGCCAGACATTGATCATCCAAAGGGGATTATAAATAAATATTTACTTCCTTTTAGAAGCAAAGGTGCAAAGATTGCATTTTATTTTGCTCTTGGTATTTTTGTGATATTAATTAATAATTTTTATTTTTCATATAGTTATTTAACAGCTCTTGGGGTTTTTTTTGTTTTTATTGGTGTTTCAAATCATAGAAATGGTACTACTCACAGCCTTACGGGTTTTTTATGCTTTTTATTTACACTTGGATATATCGCTACAAAGCTTAAATATAAAAATTTCATTATTCCCTTTTCAATAGGATATTTGTCCCACCTATCTGCAGATATGTTTACATCAAGGGGAATACCTCTTTTTTATCCCTTTGTAAAAAAGAAGATAAAAATGCCTTTAACAATTACGGTTGGTTCATTTTGGGGTAATTTAATAGAAGGTATAATAACAATTGGTGGGCTAATTTATTTAACTTGGAAACTTCCTATTATAATGATGAGGCTAAGATAGGAGGGTTATGATATAATGTTTAACTTAGAAGAAGCACTTAAAAATCTACCAGATCATCCTGGGGTTTATATTATGAAAAATTCAGAAGGGGAAATAATCTATATAGGTAAGGCTGTATCTCTTAAAAACAGGGTAAGGCAGTATTTTCAAAACTCCAAGAATAATTCTCCAAAGGTTGCTGCAATGGTAAGCCACATTGCTGAGTTTGAATATATACTTACCGATTCTGAAATAGAGGCGTTAATCCTTGAATGTAATCTAATTAAAAAAAATAAGCCAAGATACAATATACTTTTAAAGGATGATAAGCACTATCCATATATTAAAGTAACAACAAATGAAGAATATCCACGAATATTCATTACAAGGAAAATAGAAAAGGATGGTGCTAAATATTTTGGGCCCTATACAGATACTAATGCAGTTAGAGAAACTATACAGATAATTAAAAAACTTTATCCTATAAGAAGCTGTAAAAAGTTAATTTCTTATGGTAAAGACCTTGGAAGGCCATGTTTAAATTATCATATAAAAAGATGCCTTGCACCATGTACTGGAAAGGTAAGCAAAGATGATTACATGTCTATGGTAAATAATGTATTATTGTTTCTTTCAGGAAAACAAGATGATCTTATAAGAGATCTTACTCAAAGGATGGAGGAAGCTGCAGAAAAACTTGATTTTGAGAAGGCAGCACAGATACGGGATGAAATTAATTCAATACGAAAAATACAAGAAAAACAAAAGATTATATCTTCTGCCCTTGAAGATGAAGATGTTATAGCCTTTGCTAAAAATGATGAAAAGACGTGTATTGAGGTTTTTTTCATAAGAGGAGGAAAGCTTCTTGGAAGACAAGATTTTTATTTTGATACTATAGAAGATGATGAAAACCTTCTAAGCCAGTTTATTATGCAATTTTATTCTGAAAGGGAGTATACGCCAAAGAATATAATACTTCAAAGTGAAATAGACGAGATTCAAATTTTAGAGTCATATTTATCAAGAAAAAGGGGAAGTAAAGTTCATATAAAAGTTCCAGAGAGGGGAAGTAAAAAAGAAATTATAGAGCTTGCTAAAAAGAATGCATCAGCAGCTTTAGAACAGTTAAAGTATAAGACTTTAAAGGAAAAGGATGCTACGGAAAACGCTTTAAAAGAAATTTGTACAATACTTGAGCTTGATGAAATCCCCTATAGAATTGAAGCTTTTGATATATCAAACATTAAGGGGACGGATTCTGTAGGCTCTATGGTTGTATTTGAAGGTGGTAAGCCTAAAAACAAAGATTATAGAAGGTTTAAAATAAAGACAGTTGAAGGTCCTGATGATTATAAATCTATGGAGGAGATATTAAAAAGAAGATTTGAAAGAGGATTTTTAGAAATAAAAGAGCTTGAAAAACTAAATAAAAGTGCTGATGAAGGTAAATTTTCGATTTTTCCTAATCTTATAATGATGGACGGAGGAATTGGACAGGTATCAGTTTGTGAAAAGGTTTTAAAAAGTTTTGGACTTGACATTCCTGTTTGTGGAATGGTTAAGGATGAAAAACATAGAACAAAGGAACTTGTTTATAATGGCGATAAAATAAGCCTTTACAAGGATTCTAATGCATTTAAATTGATAGCCAAAATTCAAGATGAGGTTCACAGGTTTGCCATAAGTTATCATAGGAGCCTTAGAGGTAAGAATGCTGTAAGTTCTTTACTTGATGAAATACCGGGAATTGGAAAGAAAAGAAGGCTTGCTCTTTTAAAGCACTTTGAAAGCATAGATGCAATTAAAAAAGCATCTATTGATGAACTTAGAAGGGTTGAGGGAATGAACGAAAAAAGTGCAGTTGCAGTCTATGAATATTTTAATAAGGATGTTAAAAGCTAATTATGAAAAAATTTACGAATTTGTATTAGTTGCTAAATTATAATATAATTGAATTGTAATGGGGGTGGTTATATGAAAAAACTTGTTGTTGATACTCATACCCACACTGTAGCAAGTGGTCACGCTTATAGTACCATTATTGAAAATTGTATTGAGGCAAGCAAAAAAGGTATAGAACTTATCGCTATGACTGATCATGGTCCAGCGATGCCAGGAGGGCCTCACATATTTCATTTTGGTAATTTAAAAGTTATACCAAGATATATTCATGGAGTTGAAGTTTTAAAAGGAATAGAAGCAAATATAGTAGATTATGATGGAAAACTTGATTTAAACGAAGAAAGAATGGAGAAAATTGAAATAGTTATTGCAAGCCTTCATGATGTTTGTATAACTCCAGGAAGTGTAAAGGATAATACAAGGGCTTTAATAAATGCTATGAAAAGTAAATATGTTGATATAATAGGGCATCCAGGTAATCCTATGTTTCCAATAGAAATAGATGAGGTTTTAGATGCAGCTATATACTACAACGTTATGATTGAAATAAATAATAGCTCTCTTGGGGTTTCGAGGATAGGTAGCTATGAAAATTGCAGTCTGATAGCAAAACATGCTGCCAAAAAAGGAAATATAATTGCCCTTGGAACAGATTCTCATATATGCTATAGTGTAGGAGAATTTAGTAAAGCGGTTGAGATTATTGAAAAAGCAGGTATTGATGATGATCATATAATAAATAACGATAAAGAAAAGCTTAAAGAATATTTAAGAAAAAAAGGAAAACTTATAAAATAATAAGCCGCCTACTGGCGGTTTTTTTAAAAGAGGTTGAGATATGAAACTTTCTGCGAATTTTTTTGAGAGAATGAAGTTTATTTTAAAGGATGAATATGATAGCTTTTTGGAAAGCCTTAAAAGAGAAAGGGTAAAAGGTATTAGAGTAAACACATTAAAAATTGACATACAAGATTTTAAAGATATTTCTCCATTTGACATTTTAGAAACTGTACCTTGGGAAAAAAGAGGCTTTTATATAAATGAAGATAAACCAGGAAAGCATCCTTATCA
Organism: Caloramator sp. E03; assembly: GCF_006016075.1. Taxonomy (NCBI): domain Bacteria; kingdom Bacillati; phylum Bacillota; class Clostridia; order Eubacteriales; family Clostridiaceae; genus Caloramator; species Caloramator sp. E03. The sequence goes on from NZ_CP040093.1 coordinate 2,648,990, forward strand.
TCAAGCAGGGTTATATTATATACAAGAACCAAGTGCAATGGCAGTTGTACCAACTTTAAATATAAATGAAGGAGACAAAGTTTTAGATTTGTGTGCAGCTCCAGGAGGAAAATCAACTCAGGCAGCTTGCTATCTTAATGAATCAGGACTAATAGTATGTAATGAAATTGAAGGTAAAAGGGCAAAGGTTTTATCTGAAAATATTGAAAGAATGGGAATTAAAAATGCAATTGTAACTAATAATTCTCCAAAGGAACTTGAAAAAGTATTTAAAGGGTATTTTGATAAGATAATAGTTGATGCTCCCTGCTCTGGTGAAGGTATGTTTAAAAAGGAAGAAGCTGCAATAGAGGATTGGAGCATAGAGAATGTTGAAGGATGTGCAGCCAGGCAAAGGGAGATTATGGATTGTGCAGCTACCATGGTAAAACCTGGAGGATATATAGTTTATTCAACATGTACATTTTCCATTGAGGAAAATGAAGGTACAATAGATTATTTTCTTAAAAAACATAAAGAATTTGAAATAGTAGAAATAAAAAAAGAGTTTGGATTTACAAGAGGACTATATGAATATTTTGACAACTATGAGCTAAGCAAAGCAGCAAGGCTTTTCCCGCATAGATTAAAGGGAGAAGGTCATTTTATTGCTCTTTTAAGGAAAAAAGATGGCGATGACTTTAATTACATGTCTTTAAAAAGTAATGTTAAACAAAATCAGCTTAAAGATTACTTTGAGTTTGAAAAGGAAAACTTAAATACTATTATTAAGGAAAATTTTTATTTATCGGGTGAAAACCTTTATAGTTTTCCATCAGACTTATGTGATTTAAAAGGGCTCAGGATATTAAGGTTAGGGCTTCACATTGGAAGTTTTAAAAAGAATAGGTTTGAACCTAATCATGCTTTAGCACTTGCAATAAGAAGCAAGGATGCTAAAAGAGCTGTTAATTTTACATCAAATAGTGATGATTTATTATCTTATCTTAAGGGGGATGTAATAAAAGCAAAAGTTGAGGATGGATGGTGCCTTGTGCTCGTTGATGGATACCCTATAGGCTGGGGAAAAGCAGTTAAAGGAGTTATTAAAAATCATTTTCCAAAGGGCCTTAGATGGTAACATTTTGCTTGATTTATGCATTTATTATATAATATACTGTAATTGCTTAATTTTATTATAGGAGATGAATATATGATATTAGATGCAGTAATCTATGAATTAGAAAAAATAATTGATAAAGAGCATATAAGATATAATGAACCTATGAAAAATCATACTTCTTTTAGAGTAGGAGGACCAGCAGATATATTCATATTACCAGAAAAAACATGGCAAGTTATTAGTGCAATAAAGATATTAAAAGAGAATAGTATTCCTTTTTTTGTTATGGGCAATGGGACTAACCTTGTTGTAAAAGATGGTGGATATAAAGGAGCTGTAATTAAACTTACATCTATAAATAATATAAAAGTAGAAGGAAATAAGATTAGAGCACAGGCAGGAGCATTCCTTTCAAATGTTTCTATAGAGGCTCTTAAAAATAGCTTAAAGGGAATGGAGTTTGCCTCAGGAATACCGGGAACTGTTGGGGGTGCTGTTGCTATGAATGCAGGGGCTTATGGCCCTGAAATAAAGGATATTATAGAATCAGCAGTTTTAACTGACTATGATGGTAACCTTTATTGTTTTAACAAGGAGGAACTTCAACTATCCTATAGAAGCAGCATAATTCAAAGAGAAAACTATATTGTGCTTGAAGCTACCTTTGCATTGGAAAAAGGAGATGTTATTGCAATTAAAAATAGGATGGAAGAACTAAATAGACGCCGTGCTGAGAAACAGCCTTTAAATTTTCCAAGTGCAGGGAGTACATTTAAAAGGCCAGAGGGGCATTTTGCAGGAAAGCTTATTGAGGATGCTGGACTTAAAGGCTATTCTATAGGTGGTGCAAAAGTATCAGAAAAACATGCAGGTTTTATAATAAATTACAATAATGCAACTGCAAAGGATGTGCTTGAGCTTATTAAAAAAGTACAGGAAGTTGTTTATGAAAAATTCAATGTTATGTTAGAGCCTGAAATAAAAATAATTGGTGAAGACTAAAAAAATACCAATATGCTATCTTGTATAGCATACTGGTATTTTTTTTATAGAATCTTAAATTGTATTTATTTATATAAAATAAGTAACAACCCATGACTAATGAATAGCCACAACGAATGCATGAAAAAGTTTGGGGGTTGTCAAAGATGACAGTAACAGGAGGGACGGTTACTTATTATATTAAATAAACATAATATTTCATGGATATCCCCCTGATTTTGCTGATATTGTGTATGAAATAAGTAACCGTCCCTTGGCTTGAACTTTTTTCCTTTTTTGTAAATGGACATTTTCACACTAACTGTCCCCTATGAATAAAAGTTTGACGTAAATATTTGGAATATTGTAAAATATAAAAAATATTGTTAAATAATTTAAGGGAGGGGAAATTTAATGAAAGTTAGGGATGCTATTTTGGGATTGAAACTTTACCAGGCTGGGAAGCCTATCGATGAGGTAAAAAGGGAATTAGGGCTTGATGATATTATAAAACTTGCTTCTAATGAAAATCCTTTAGGGTGCTCAACAAAAGTTTGCGATGTTATAAAGGAGTTTGCAGATAAAGTCAACCTCTATCCTGATGCTTCTAATTATGAACTTAAAAAAGCTTTATCGAAATATCTTGGGGTAAATGTTGAAAACATATTTTGTAGTACCGGTTCTGACTCTTTGATTAAGGCTATATGCAACTTGTTTGTAAATGATGGTGATGAGACAATAATGGGAGAAGTTTCTTTTCAAAGGTATGAGGATAGTACTGTGCTTATGGGAGGTAAGATTGTTAAGGTACCGATGAAAAATTATATGCTTGATGTTAAAGGAATGGTTGATGCAATTAATGATAGGACAAGGGTTCTATGGTTTTGTACCCCTAACAATCCTACAGGTTCAATAATTAATAAAGACGAACTTTTTAGTGTGCTTGATTTAATACCTAAGGACGTAATAATAGTAATGGACGAAGCATATTATGAATATGTTACAGATGATAACTACCCACAAACAGTTCCACTTCTTGAAAAATATGATAACATGATAATTTTAAGAACATTTTCAAAGGCTTATGGGCTTGCAGGGTTAAGATGTGGGTATGGTATTGCAAGTGAAGAAATTGCTAAATATATTAATACTATAGTAGGACCCTTTGATACAAATATAATTGCACAGCAAGCGGCAGTTGCTGCTTTATCAGATACAGAATTTTTAAAGAGGGTTATTGATGAGAATAGCAGGGGAAGGGAATATTTATATTGTGAATATAAAAGGTTAGGTCTTGAATATATTGAAAGCCAAGCTAATTTTATTATGGTTAATGTGAAAAGAAACGATAAAGAAGTATTTAATGAACTTTTAAAAAGAGGTATTATAGTAAGGCCTGGATATCTGTTTGGAATGGATGGATGGCTTAGAGTATCAATTGGAACAATGGAGCAGAATAAAAAATATATAAAGGAACTTGAAAATATACTTGTAAATAAATAATTATAAAATAACTAAAAGCCTGTAAATCTGTATGATATTAATAGATTTATGGGCTTTAAATTTAAATTTGTATACGAAATGCTTTTTTACATAGATTATTATTGAAGAGGAGATGGGACTATGATATATTTTGAAATAATGATGAACAAATTGGAGGAACAACTATGAAGATTTTTGCAGACTATCATACTCATACTAAGTATAGCCATGGTAAAGGGACTATAAGGCAAAATGTAGAAGCTGCCATAAAAAAGGGCTTAAAGGAGATAGTAATATCTGACCATGGGCCAGCTCATGTTTTTTATGGAGTAAGAAAAAAGCAGCTTAAAGAGATGAGAGAAAAAATAGATAAACTGCAATCTGAATATCCACAGATTAAAATTATGCTTGGTGTTGAGGCAAATATAATAAGCTGTGATGGGGATATAGATGTTGATGAGGAAGATATTAAATTGCTTGATAAACTTCTTGTAGGGTTTCATAATGGAGCAATGCCAAAAGACTTTAAATCCTTTTATAATCTATCTGTTAAAAATAAACTCTCAAAAATAATACCTTCATTTAAAGGGGAATGTAGGAGATTAAATACTGAGGCTTTAGTTAAAGCAATCAATAAATATGATATATTTTTAATAACACATCCAGGGGCTAAAGTAGATATAGATACAAGGATTTTAGCAAGGGCAGCAGCAAAAAGAGGAACTATACTTGAAATAAATTCAAGCCATGGATATATGACATCAGAATATGTTAAAATAGCTATGGAGGAAGGAGCATATTTTGCAATTGATAGCGATGCTCATAATCCAAAGGATGTGGGAAACTTTGAAAAAGGAATAGAAATAGCAAAAAAAGCTGGGCTTTCAGAGGATAGAATTGTTAACGCTTTAAAATAAAGATTGGAGGAATTTTAATGCGTTTTGTAATAGTTACAGGACTTTCAGGAGCAGGCAAGACACAAGCTATAAGATGTCTTGAGGATTTTCAATATTTTTGTATAGATAACCTCCCGCCGGCTCTGATTCCAAAGCTGTCGGAGTTATGTTATGCTTCGGGGGATAAAATAGATAAAGTAGCAATAGTTGTAGATATAAGAGGAAGAGGCTTTTTTGATGAACTTTTCCAAAGCCTTAAATCAATTGAAAACATGGGATATAAATATGAAATATTATTCCTTGATGCATCGGATAATGTTCTTGTTAAAAGGTATAAAGAATCAAGGAGAAATCATCCTTTAAATAACGATGGAAATATAATAGATGCTATACATGAGGAAAGAGAAAGATTAAAGGAAGTTAAAAAGAAGGCAAATCATATAATAGATACCTCAAATCTTTCAACAAGGCAGCTTCGTGAAGAACTTAGAAAGATATTCATAATAGGTGAAAAGTTTGAGAGCCTTGTAATAACAGTTGAATCCTTTGGGTTTAAGTATGGAATCCCAATAGATGCGGATCTTGTTTTCGATGTTAGGTTTCTTCCAAACCCATACTATATAGATGAACTTAAACACTATTCAGGTAACGATATACCTGTTAGGGACTATGTATTAAAATGGAGTGAAACCGTTGAGTTTATAAAAAAGGTTGATGACTTACTTGAATTTTTAATACCCTATTATATAAAAGAAGGAAAGGCAAGGCTTGTTATTGCTGTTGGCTGCACAGGAGGGCGCCATAGATCTGTAACAATTGCTAACTCTATATATGAAAAGCTAAAGGAAAATGGTCATACAGTTTTAATAACTCATAGAGATTTGTCTAATGATGTTATGGGGGATGTTAGATAATGAATTTATTTGATTGGATTAGGCCAGGACTTAGGATAAAAAGATGGATTTTAATGGGCTTTTTAGGTATAACAATATTTGTTCTTGGAATTTCAAAGCTTCTTTTTAGAGGGCCTTTATTTGATTCATATCTTTTACTTTATATTTATATCGCTTTTCTTGGTGTAATTATGATGTATGCTTCTTTGAAGATGGAACTTAAGAGCATATTTGCACTTATAAATGGAACAAACATAAATACAAAAATAACTAAGCAATCTATATCTGATTTATTATATGAACAAAGGCTTTTAATAAGAGGTCCAAAGATTGTTGCAATAGGTGGGGGTACAGGACTTTCAACTATGCTAAGAGGGCTTAAAGAATATACATCAAATATATGTGCAATAGTTACTGTTGCTGATGATGGAGGAGGATCCGGAGTTTTGAGAGACACATTTGGGATGCTGCCTCCTGGTGATATAAGAAATTGTCTTGTTGCTCTTGCTCATACTGAACCAGTTATGGAAGAACTTATGCAATATAGATTCAAAGAGGGGAATCTTAAAAATCAAAGTTTTGGTAATTTGTTTATTGCTGCTATGAATGGGATATCAGCAAATTTTGAAGAAGCAATAAAGAAAATGAGTGATGTTTTGGCAGTAACTGGCAAAGTATATCCTGTTACCCTTAATGATGTTACCTTGTGTGCAAAACTTTCAAATGACATGATTGTTCAGGGGGAATCCAATATACCTTTAGAATCTATAAAACATAAATCTAAGATAGAAAGAGTATATTTAAAACCTGAAAATCCAAAACCTCTTGAAGATGCACTCTATGCAATTGACAATGCTGATTGTATAGTAATAGGGCCTGGAAGCCTTTATACGAGTATACTCCCAAATCTTGTTATAAAAGAAGTTGCAGAAAGAGTAAAAAAATCCAGTGCGATAAAGATATATGTATCTAATATAATGACTCAGTCGGGTGAAACCGATGGATATAAGTTATCTGATCATATAAAGGCTATAGAGTCCCATTGTGGGAAAGGCATGATAGATTTTGTAATTGCAAATAGCGGTATTATACCTGAAAAATATTTTAAAAAATATAAAGAAGACTCTCAAGATATGGTTGAAATAGATGTAGAAAACATTCCAAAAGATATAGAAGTGCTACAGGATGATTTTATTTATATAAATTCAATGGGCCTTTTAAGACATGATACAAAAAAACTTTCAAAGGCTATAATGAAACTAATACTAAAATATGTTTTTCCTAAAAACAGAAAGAGGATTATAGATTATTATTATCTTTTAGATAGAGTTAGAAATAAATAATAGCAGGAGGTGAAAAAGTGTCTTTTTCTTCTATAGCAAAAAATGAGCTTTGCAGGATAAATGAAGAAAAAAGGTGCTGTCAGATAGCTGAACTTGCTGCAATTACAAGAATTAGCGGAACAGTAAGTATAAAGGGAAGTCAAGGGCTTAGTTTTAAAATACAAACCGAAAATCCTGCAATTGCAAGAAGGATATTTACTCTTCTTAAAAATGCTTTTGGAATTCACACTGAAATACTTGTGAAAAAGAGTAATTCACTTAAAAAAAATAATATATATATACTTGTTATAAATCAAGAAATGGGTTCTAAGGAAATTCTAATAAAGACAGGTATTTTTAAAGAGCATGGAGATGGTATGCTTAGTTTTAGTAATAAAATAGGCAGCAACATAATAAAAAAGAACTGCTGTAAAAGAGCCTATATAAGGGGTGCTTTTCTTGCAGGTGGTTCAATAAGCAATCCAGAGAAAACATACCACATGGAGTTTGTTGTAAACAGTATTGAACAGGCAGAAGAACTTACAAAACTTATAAATTCATTTGGACTTACAGCAAAAATAATTCAAAGGAAAAATAGCTATGTGGTATATTTAAAAGAAGGGGATCAGATAATAGATCTTCTTAATATAATAGGAGCCCATTCGGCACTTTTAAATCTTGAAAATGTAAGAATTTATAAGGAAATGAGAAATAATGTGAATAGGCTTGTAAATTGTGAAACTGCAAATTTAAACAAAACTGTTGATGCCGCAGTAAGGCAGATAGAAGCAATTGAATATATAAAAGAAAAGGTTGGGCTAAAAAAACTGCCTCAAGGTCTTAGAGAAATAGCAGATCTGAGAATAAAATATCCTGATGTATCTTTAAAGGAACTTGGCGAAATGTTAAATCCTCCTCTGGGTAAATCTGGAGTAAACCATAGGCTTAGAAAAATTGAAAAAATTGCAGAGGAGCTTAAGGATAGTGGGTACTAAAAAATAGTTAATAGGGGTGAACAAATGTCAAAACATGAGGACATTATTAAATATATAAAGAATTTAAGAGTTGGTACTAAAATATCTGTACGTTTTATTGCATCAGAGCTCAATGTAAGTGATGGTACAGCTTATAGGGCAATTAAAGATGCAGAGGCTTTAGGGATTGTAACCACTATTCCAAGAGTTGGAACTGTAAGAATTGAAAAGATGGAAAAAAGAAATATTGAGAGTTTGAATTATGCAGAAGTTGTTAATATAGTTGAAGGGACAGTGCTTGGAGGAAAGGACTATTTATATAAAACCCTTAATAAGTTTGTTATAGGTGCTATGACAACTGATATGATGAAGAAATATATAACTCCAGGTAACCTTTTAATAGTTGGAAACAGGGAAGATGCGCAAAGGCTTGCTCTTGAAAATGGCTGTGCAGTTTTAATTACAGGGGGATTTGGTTGCAGTGGAGAGATAAAGGCTCTTGCAGATAAAAATGAGCTTCCTATAATATCCTGTTCCTATGATACTTTTACTACTGCGTCAATGATAAATAAGGCTATATCTGAAAATTTAATTAAAAAGGATATAATCCTTGTAGAAGATATAATGAAAACCGATGTTGTTTACGCTAAAACTTCTTATACTATAGGTTATTTAAAGGAAATGATTAAAATAACAAAACATGCAAGGTTTCCAGTATTAGATAGATATGATAGAGTTGTGGGAGTTATAACTATAAAAGACATAGAGCCAAATGTTCAAGATAATGAGATGGTAATAAATTTTATGACAAGCAACCCTGTTGTCGTTACTCCTAAGACATCAGTGGCCTATGTTGCACATATTATGGTTTGGGAAGGAATAGAGCTCATACCTGTAGTTGAGGATAAGAAGCTTGTTGGTGTTATAAGCCGTGAAGATGTTATTATGGCTCTTCAATATATAAATAAACAGCCTCAAGTTGGAGAAACAATAGAAGACCTTGTTTTAAAGAATTTTACCTATACAAATACTGATAAAGGAATGAAATTTACTGGGAGAATTGTTCCTGAAATGTTAAGTTCAATAGGTACAGCAAGTTGGAGTGTCCTAAGCCTTATCATGTCAACAATTGGTACTTTAGCATTAACTCAAAAAAATCATCTAAATATCATTGTTGATTCCTTTACTGTTTATTATGTTAAGCCTGTTCAGATAGATTCTGTAATTAATGTAAATACTCAAATAATAGAAACTGGTCGTAATATTTCAAAGGTTGAAATTGAAATGACTCTTGATAAAAGCAGGGAACTTGTTGGGAAGGCTCTTTTGAGCGCTAAGGCACTAAAAAAATAGGAGGCATTATTAATGAATGATAAAAATTTGCAGTTAGAAAGCTTTGTTCATCTTCATGTTCATACAGAATACAGCCTTCTTGATGGTTCTGCAAGGATTAAAAAACTTGTGAAAAAGGCAAAGGAACTTAATATGAAATCCCTTGCAATAACTGACCATGGTGTTATGTATGGAGTCGTTGATTTTTATAAGGCTTGTATTGAAGAAGGTATAAAGCCAATAATTGGTTGTGAAATATATTTAGCCCCAAGGAGCCTTTATAAAAAGGAAAACTCTTATGATGCTTCTAATTACCATCTTGTACTTCTTGCAAAGGACAATGAAGGATATAAAAATCTTATGAAAATAGTTTCCTGTGCCTTTATTGATGGATTTTATTATAAACCAAGGGTAGATTATGAGCTATTAAAAAAGTATTCAAAGGGTTTGATAGCTTTAAGTGCATGCCTTGGAGGAGAAATTCAATCGCTTCTTTTAGAGGGGAAGTATAACGAGGCTAAGGATAAGGTTATAATGTACAAAGACATATTTGAAGAAGACTGCTTTTATCTTGAGCTTCAAAATCATGGCATAAAAGAGCAGGAAAAGGTTAATGAAGATTTAATAAAGCTTTCAAAGGAAACAGGAGTAGGTCTTGTTGCTACAAATGATGTCCATTATATAAATAGAGAAGATGCATCAGCACATGAGATACTTTTATGTATACAAACAACAAAGACTATAGATGATTCTGACAGAATGAAATTTCCAACGGATGAGTTTTATTTAAAATCACCTAAAGAGATGATAGAACTTTTTGGTTTTGTTCCTGAAGCTATAGAAAATACTATAAAAATTTCCCAGAAGTGCAATGTTAAAATGGAGTTTAATAAAACTAAACTCCCAGAGTTTGATACTCCTGATGGTGTAAGTTCAAGAGAATATTTAAGAAAGCTTTGTTTTGATGGATTATATAAAAGATATAAAGATCCTTCTAAAGAGGTAATCGAAAGACTTGAATATGAGCTTTCGGTAATAGAACAGATGGGATATGTAGATTATTTCCTTATTGTTTGGGATTTTATAAGATTTGCAAAGGAAAAAGGTATAATGACAGGTCCTGGAAGAGGAAGTGCTGCAGGCTCTATAGTTGCTTATACCCTTGGAATAACTAAAATTGATCCTATAAAGTACAATCTTTTGTTTGAAAGGTTTTTAAATCCTGAAAGAATAAGCATGCCGGATATTGATTCAGATTTTTGCTATGAGAGAAGACAAGAAGTTATAGATTATGTTGTAGAAAAATATGGGAAAGACAGGGTAGCACAGATAATAACCTTCGGAACTATGGCTGCAAGGGCAGTTATTAGAGATGTTGGAAGAGCCCTTAATTATTCTTATGCAGAAGTTGATGCAATAGCTAAAATGATACCCTTTGAACTTAATATGACAATAGATAGAGCCATTGAAATAAATCCTGAGCTAAAAAAGATATATGAAGAAGATGAGAGAATTAAGCATCTTATAGATATATCAAAGTCCCTTGAAGGGTTACCAAGGCATTCATCAACACATGCAGCGGGAGTTGTAATATCATCAGCTCCAATTGTTGAATATGTGCCATTATCAAAGAATGAAGATATAATTGTAACGCAATTTCCAATGTCTACTTTAGAAGAATTAGGTCTATTAAAGATGGACTTTTTAGGATTAAGGACTCTAACTGTTATTAGGGATGCAGTAAACTTAATTAAAAAAGATAAAGGAATTAATATTGATCTTGATTATATAGACTACGAAGATCAGCAGGTTTATGAAATGATATCACAAGGCAGTACTGAAGGGATATTTCAGCTTGAATCTACAGGAATGACAAACTTTATGAAAGAACTCAAGCCTTCAAGCCTTGAGGACATAATTGCAGGTATATCCCTATACAGGCCTGGTCCTATGGATCAAATTCCGACTTATATAAAAAATAAAAATAACCCTGAAGAGATAACATATCTTGATTATAAATTAAAGCCTATTCTTGATGTTACTTATGGATGTATGGTATATCAAGAGCAGGTTATGCAAATAGTCAGGGACATTGCTGGATATTCTATGGGGAGATCTGACCTTGTAAGAAGAGCCATGGCCAAGAAAAAGCATTCGGTAATGGAGCAAGAGAGAAAAAATTTCATATATGGACTTTTAGATGAAAATAACAATGTTATAGTACCAGGTGCTATTAGAAATGGAATTAGTGAAGAGGTTGCAAATAAGCTATTTGATCTTATGATGGATTTTGCAAGTTATGCATTTAATAAGTCCCATGCTGCAGCTTATGCTGTTGTTGCATACCAAACTGCATATCTTAAAAGGTATTATCCTATTGAATTTATGACTGCCCTTTTAACAAGCGTTATGGGTAGTAATGAAAAGATTGCATTTTATATATATGCCTGCAAAAAGATGGGGATTGAAGTTTTGCCTCCTGATATAAATGAAAGTAATGTTAACTTTTCGGTAGCAGGGAATAAAATTAGATTTGGACTTGCTGCAATAAAAAACGTTGGAAAAGGTGCTATAAATTCCATCATATCTGCAAGAGAGGAAAAGGGGCCATTTAAAAGCTTTACAGATTTTTGTGCAAGGGTTAATCTTTCTGAAGTAAATAAAAGAACTATAGAAAGCCTTATAAAAGCAGGTGCTTTTGATTCTTTTAATCTTAAAAGATCACAGCTTTTAAATGTTTATGAAAGAGTAATAGATTCAGTTATAAATGATAAGAAAAAAAACATTGAAGGACAAATTTCATTATTTGCAATGGATTCTATAAAAGAAGTTGCTAAAATGGATGATTTTCCTGATATAAAAGAGTTTGATAAAAAGTATCTTCTTGCAATGGAAAAGGATATGCTTGGTCTTTATATAAGTGGACATCCCCTTGAAGATTATTCTGATGAGATTGAGTTATTAACTAACATAAGGATATCTGATATTGTAACAATAGAAAATGAAGAAGGAATAATAAGCCAGTCAAAAATTGAAGATGGGCAAAAAGTTATTCTTGCAGGTATAATATCTGAAGTTAATATAAAATCAACAAAAAAGAATGATATAATGGCATTTATAAAAGTTGAGGATATGATTGCAGCAGTTGAGGTATTAGTCTTTCCTAAAATATATCAAAAATGTAGTAAAATACTTCTTGAAGATAATATGGTAATAGTTAAGGGAAGGGTTAGCATAAAGGAAGATGAGCAGCCTAAAATTATAGCTGAGGAAATTGAACCTTTAAAAAAGAAAATGGATAATGATATAAAAAGGGTGTATATTCGCCTTAATGATTTATTATGGAAGAAACAGATTGAAGAGTTAAAGCCTCTGTTAATTAAATACAAAGGTTTAAATCCTGTTTATATAGTATTAAAAGATTCAAAACAGATGTTTATGGCTTCAAGGTCAATGTGGGTTGAAATCTCTGATAGGCTTTTGGAAGATTTAAATAAAGCAATAGGGAAAGATAATGTAAAGATAAAATAAAGAGCCGATATATTGCATAAGGGACTTATTTTATATAAGTTATATGCAGTATGTCAGCTCTTTTTTCAAAATGAATATAAAATTTACTTATAAAATTATATTGTTTATAATTTATAATAAGTAATATTAAGTTTAAGTAAATAAGGAATTTATTGTTGATTTTTAGTATAAAATAAAATAAAATTAAGAATGAGAATGAATTAGGAGGCCAGTCACGATGTGGACTGTTGTTTACGTTGCGCAGAGTAAGCATGAAATGGAAAAAATTGAAAAGAAATTATCTGACCAAGGCGTACTTGTAAAAGTAAAAAAAATAGGGAAAAATAATGATGATAAAAATGGTCTTTATGAAATTTTAGTTCCACAGGCAGAAGTTGATGATGCTTATACTATTCTAACGACTATAACTTTTTAGTATTTTTGTAAACAATGCGGGACTAATAATGTCCCTATGGACAAGGAGGAGTATAAATGAAAACAATTGGGGTTTTAACAAGTGGTGGAGATGCACCAGGAATGAACGCTGCAATTAGAGCAGTAGTAAGGTCAGGAATAAATAAAGGTATTAAAGTAATGGGAATACAAAGAGGCTATAGCGGACTTTTAAATGGGGAAATATTTGAATTAAATCGTTCATCAGTTGCAGATATAATTCAAAGAGGTGGAACAATTCTAAGGACCGCAAGATGTGAAGAATTTAAAACGCCTGAGGGGAGAAAGAAAGCATATAATGTTTTAAAGGTATTTGGAATAGAGGGACTTATAGTAATCGGAGGAGATGGTTCCTTTACTGGTGCTCAAAAGCTTTCAGATGAATTTGATGTTAAAACTATAGGTCTTCCAGGAACTATTGATAATGACTTAGCTTATACTGATTATACAATTGGATTTGATACGGCACTTAATACTGTATTAGATGCTATAAACAAATTAAGAGATACTTCAACATCCCATGAAAGAGTCAGTATAGTAGAAGTTATGGGAAGAAGATGTGGTGATATTGCTCTTTATACAGGTCTTGCAGGTGGAGCAGAAAGTATTATTATCCCAGAAAAAGAATATAACTTTGAAGAATTATGCAAAACTATAATTGAAGGAAAGCATAGAGGAAAAGTTCATAACCTTATTGTTCTTGCAGAAGGTGTTGGAGGAGCTGAAGAATTGGCAAAGAAAATAGAAGAGGTTACAGGGCTTGAAACAAGAGCTACAGTTCTTGGCCATATTCAAAGGGGAGGAAGCCCAACTGCTTTTGATAGAATACTTGCTTCAAGGCTAGGAGCAAGAGCTGTTGAACTATTAGTGGAAGGAAAATCTAAGAGGGTTGTTGGTATAAGGGATAACAAAATTATAGATTTAGATATAACTGAAGCATTAAGCATGAAGAAGGAAACAGATAATGATCTTTATAACTTAGCAAAAATATTATCATTTTAAGGAGTGAAACAATGAGAAGAACTAAAATAATTTGTACTATTGGTCCTGCTTCAGAGAGCGAAAATATGATAAGAAAGCTCATTGAGAATGGAATGAACGCTGCAAGACTTAATTTTTCCCATGGTTCTTATGAAGAGCATGGAAAAAGGATTGAGCTTATTAAAAAATTAAGAAAAGAACTTAATAAGCCTATTGCAATAATACTTGACAATAAAGGGCCAGAGCTTAGGACAGGTAATTTTAAAGTTGATAGTGTAGAGCTTGTTGAAGGGCAAAAATATATATTAACTACAAGGCAAGTTTTAGGCGATGAAAATATATGTTCAGTTAGCTATGATAAGCTTCATGAGGATTTAAAAGTTGGAGATAGAGTATTAATAAATGATGGGCTTGTTGGACTTGAAGTTGAAAAAATTGAAGGCCAGGATATTCACTGCAAAGTATTGAATACTGGAGTTATAAGTAGCCATAAAAATATGAATGTTCCTGGGGTTAAAATTAATCTTCCGGCCTTAACGGAAAAAGATATAGAAGATATAAAATTTGGTATAAAGCAAGGAGTAGACATAATTGCAGCTTCCTTTATTAGAAAGGCAGCTGATGTTATAGCTATTAGGAAAGTTCTTGAAAATAATGGCGGAGAAGGAATTCTAATAGTTTCAAAGATAGAAAACCAAGAAGGAGTTGACAACATAGACGATATTATAAAGTTCTCTGATGCTATAATGGTTGCAAGAGGAGACTTAGGTGTTGCAATTCCAACAGAAGATGTTCCAGTTGTTCAAAAGATGATTATAGAGAAGTGTAATATAGCAGGAAAGCCAGTAATTACAGCAACACAAATGCTTGATTCTATGATTAGAAATCCAAGGCCTACAAGAGCTGAAGCAAGTGACGTTGCAAATGCAATATTCGATGGTACTGATGCAATAATGCTTAGTGGAGAAACTGCTAATGGAAAGTATCCAATTGAAGCAGTATCAACCATGGCAAGAATAGCTGAAAAGGCAGAATCAGCATTAAATTATGATTCAATGTTAAGAAAAAGAAGAAAATACCATGCACAGTCTGTTCCAGATGCAATAAGCCTTGCAACAGTAACTACAGCTATGGAACTTAATGCTTCTGCTATAATAACAGCAACTCAGTCTGGTTATACAGCAAGGATGGTTTCCAAATACAGACCACAGTGTAAAGTTATTGCTGCAACGCCATTTGAAAATGTAGCAAGAAAGCTTGCTATTGTGTGGGGAGTTTATCCTATTATTACTGAAAAAATGGAGTCAGCTGATGATGTAATGGATAAGTCAGTAAATGAAGCATTAGATCAAGGATATGTTAAAAAAGGAGATCTTGTAGTTCTTGCAGCAGGAGTACCAGTTGGATTTGCAGGTACTACAAATCTTATGAAAGTTCATGTTGTTGGAGATGTATTAGTAAAAGGACGTGGAGTCGGAGCATCGACCTACGGTTATGCGTACATTGCAAAAAGTGTAAAAGATGTAAATAATAATTTTAACGATGGTAGCATATTAGTTGTAAAAGAATTAAGTAAAGAATATATAGATGTAATAGGAAGAATTGGTGGAATAATTGCCGAAGAAGGTGGGCTTACCTCCCATACCGCTGTTGAATGTATAAGTATGGGTATTCCTGTTATAGTAGGGGCTCATGGAGCTACTGAAGTAATAAAGACAGGTATATTAATTACTATGGATACCGAAAACGGAATAGTTTACAGCGGCAAGGCAAATGTGATATAATATAAATTAAACTTAGGGAAAGAAACAAGTAAGATTTTCCTTTGTTAGCTAGTTATAACAACATAAATAAAGTTTACCTCCTTAAGCCCTTTTGGGCTCTTTTTTTTATAAATTAGTATAAAAATAAAAGGGGGATATATTATGAAGTATAATTATCTTGGGATAACAGGACTTTGTGTTTCTGAAATTGGATTTGGAGGTATACCAATTCAAAGAATAACTAAAGATGAAGCAGCAAAAGTAATACAAAGGGCACAGGAATTAGGTATAAACTTTATTGATACAGCAAGAGGATATACGGTAAGTGAAGAGTATATTGGATATGCTTTAAAAGGAAGAAGAGATAAATGGATAATTGCTTCTAAATCAATGGTTAGAGATAAAAGCCTTATGGATAAAGAGATTGATATAAGCCTTAAGAATTTAAATACCGACTATATTGAACTTTATCAAATACATAATGTAAAAGATATAGCTACTTATGATAAGGTGATTTCGAAAGATGGGGCTTATGAAGCTTTATATAAAGCTAAAATTAAAGGGAAAATAGGACATATAGGTATTACTGTACATAGTGCTGATATACTTAAAAAGGTAGTTGAAAGTAGATTGTTTGAAACGATTATGTTTCCATACAATATAGTTGAAACACAGGGGGAAGATATTTTTAAAAGAGCAAAAGAATTAAATATTGGAGTTATTGCTATGAAGCCCTTAGCTGGTGGAACAATAAGAGATGCTTACCTTGCAATAAAGTTTATCCTGCAAAATAAGAATGTAGCAACTGTAATACCAGGTATGGCAAGCATAAATGAAGTTGAAGAAAATGTATTAGCTGCAGAAAAAGGTAATTTATCTCAAAGTGAAATTGAGATGTGCAAAAAAATATCAAAGGAGATTGGCCAAAATTTTTGCCGTAGATGTGGATACTGTGCTCCGTGCCCACAGGGAATAGATATTTCATTTTGTTTTCTTTTGAAGTTGTATTATGATAATTATAATCTTAAAGATTGGGCTACTGAAAGGTATAAAGATTTAAAGGCCCATGCAGAAGATTGCAAAGAATGTGGAATATGTGAAGAGAAGTGTCCTTATAACCTTCCAATAAGAGAAAAACTTAAAGAGGTTAAGACAGTATTTGGATTTTAACTAATCATCTACAGAATTCGCCCTTTCGTAAAGTTGGGTGAAGAATGTTGCTTGACTAATAAAAACAAAAAATAAAATGAAAACTAAGCTAAAGTTAGCTATTAAAATGGTAATCTTGGGACGGAACAGACCTTAGAGCGTGGATACTCTGCTCCAATAGGAGCATTACACGAAGCCCCAATTCTATAAGTGGGAGGAGCTCATTGTATAAAAACATGAATATATGTTAATAATAAAAAAAGCCGTTGGATTTTAGCGGTAACTGATTCTACTATTGCACACCACAGGTGTGCTTTTTTTAATAAAAATAAATATGTATAAATTTTATAAAAATGGTACATATTAATCAATGAAATAAATTAATATATTATTTTTAAAAAGGAGGAAGATTAAGTGAGGATTGATACATTAGATTGGTTCGCAATTGTTTTGACTGTAATAGGAGCTTTAAATTGGGGACTAATCGGGCTTTTTAATTTTGATTTAGTTGCGTTTTTATTTGGTCCTATGTCTACTGTTAGCAGAATTGTTTATACTTTAGTTGGTATAGCCGGGCTATATCTTATTTATACATCAAGTAAATTTTCTACAGCTTCTCTTGAAAGAGATTAAAGGTTTTTTGGCGGTCTAATTCATTTTTATGATTTAGATCGCCTTTAATTTTTTTATGTTTTACTTTTATAGTTTTATTTTTTTGATAAAATTATATCTATGTAGACTATATATGAGGTGATAGCATGACAAATAATATAGTAAAAAAGAATGAGGAATATGAAATAATGATTACAAGCCTTGGTTTTCAAGGAGAAGGAGTTGGAAGGATAGATAATTTTACTGTTTTTGTTGAAGGTGCACTTCCTAATGAATTAGTAAGAATTAAAATAGTTAAGGTATCAAAAAACTATGCCTTTGGAAAGCTTATTGATATAATCAAAACATCTAACGAAAGAAGAACACCAATATGCGATATATATAAAAGATGTGGAGGCTGCCAAATACAGCATATTTCTTATGAGGCACAGCTAAAATTTAAGAAACAAAGAGTAATTGACTCAATAGAAAGGATAGGTAGGATTAAAGATGTTATTGTTCATGATACTATAGGTATGAAACATCCTTATAATTATAGAAACAAGGTGCAGCTTCCTGTTAGAATGGTAAAAGGTGTACCTGTAATCGGATTTTTTGCTGCAAGAAGCCATGAAATAATAAAAATGGATAAGTGCTACATTCAAGATGAGGCTTCTTCAAAAATAATACCTATAATTAAAGAATGGATAGAGAAAAATAATATTATGCCTTATGATGAGGCAACTGGTGAAGGCATTATAAGACATATAATGATACGAAGTGCCCATAAAACAGGAGATATTATGGTGGTTTTGATAACAAATTCTGAAAAGTTACCACATAAAGAAGAAATAATAGAAATGTTAAAAAAAATAAAAGGAATAAAAAGTATAATACAAAATATAAATTCTAAAAAAACTAATGTAATTTTAGGAGATAAGTGTAACACTCTTTGGGGTAGCGATACAATAACTGATTACATAGGAAATTTTAAATTCAACATTTCTCCTCTTTCATTTTTTCAGGTAAACCCTCTACAAACTGAAATATTATATAATACAGCCCTTAAATATGCAAACCTGACTGGGAATGAAGTAGTATTTGATGCCTACTGCGGCACAGGAACAATATCTTTATTCCTTGCCCAAAGGGCAAAAAAGGTTTATGGCGTTGAGATTGTACCTGAAGCTATTGAAAACGCAAAGGAAAATGCAAAAATAAACAATATAACTAATGCTGAGTTTATTGTAGGTGAGTCAGAAGTTGTAATACCAAATCTCATTGAAAAAGGAACTTATGCTGATGTTGTAGTTGTAGACCCTCCAAGAAAGGGATGCGACAGGAAACTCCTTGATGCAATATCTAAAATGTCACCTAAAAGAATAGTCTATGTCTCCTGTGATGTTGGAACTTTAGCAAGGGATCTTGGAATACTTGAGGAACTTTCATATAAAACTATTGAAATTCAGCCGGTTGACATGTTCCCACAGACGAGCCACGTGGAGTGCGTCGTGAAGATAGAGAAGAAATAGCTTGAAATCAAAGGCTTGGGGCAATTTGCCCCTTTTTCTTTTGTGTGTTTTATGTTTCCGTAGACTAAGGTTTTGAGGGGATTTGAACCCCCGGGGGTGCACTTTTTCGCTAATATGGCCATAGCTTTTTTTAGTATTTCATTTTCCTCCTTAATCCTGACCATCTCCTGCTTCAATGTCTTATACTCTTTCATAGTTACAACTTTGCCTTCATCAATAGCAACAGGCCTGGAGTTTTTATCCAACCGTTAATAGTAGATTTTGAAATGCCATATTCGCTGCTTAACTCTACTAAACTTTTTCCTGAATTATATAGCTCTACTATTGTATTTTTAAATTCATCGGTATATTTCCTTTGATTTCTTGCCATTTTGTAGACACATCCTCTCTCTAATTTTATTTTAATTTGTTCGAGTTATTATGTCTACAAAACTATACTAACACCTATTAACAATAACAATTTACAGTAAAACTTTTATTTTTAGCGTCCACCCATCCGATACTTACATTACAACCAAGTTCATTCTTGAGTATATCACTCAGTTCCTTTTGAGCTAAAAGAATATTATCCTTATTAGTATCAGAAAACCCATCAATAGGGAAAAAAATGTTTTTAGATTGAGTTGTAATTTTTCCTTCTTCACTCTGACGCCATATCCATTTTCTGGTTCTTACTGAATTACCAGTAGCATATACAATTTCATTTTTGTCAACTGGCTCAACCTCGGTGCTGCCAAATGGAATAAAATAATCTTGTTCCTTCGAGAATCGCAGGGTAATTTCTTCTTGCACAGTATCTATGTCATGTGCGCCAATTGGAATTTTATATTTAAGTGATATGGCGTTACCCAAGTCAATTGCTGTGTTAATAAATGGTATACCTTTTCCCTTAGAGATTCTTGTTAATAATGCTTCGATAGAGCACATATATTTATTGGGATTTACATTAAGTTTGCGAAAAGCTTCCCTATAGCATAGTACCGATTCTATTTCTTTTACGTTTACTCCCTCAAGAGAGGTTTGACACAAAAGAATGTTTTCTTTTAATAAGTTTTGAATCTTCGAATTATGTGTAGTATTATCTAATCCATGGGCAACTACAACAGCAAAGCAAACATTATCAAGTGTTTCAAAAACTTTATCTTCTACTGAAAATTTCATAAAATACCTCCTAGAATAAATTAAGCTGGTGTTTACGAGTTTTCCAATCACTGCGTTTTTCCTTTTATTAGAATAATTAAAGGTATTATAAACCTTCTAGCTACTAGAGTGTCAAGTCATTTTTTTTACAATTCTATTATTATATATCAGATTATCTCCAAATTTTGAAAAAAATATCTCTAAATCTATGAATATCTTAAAATATCATTTTTTATTACATTATTTTTAATTGGTTTGCATATATTAACTGGCTGCACTTTACACTGTGGTGTTAGTATAGTTTTGTAGACATATTAACTCGGACAAATTAAAATAAAATTAGAGAGGGGATGTGTCTACAAAATGGCAAGAAATCAAAGAAAATATACCGATGAATTTAATAATACAATAGTAGAGCTATATAATTCAGGAAAAAGTTTAGCAGAGTTAAGTAGCGAATATGGCATTTCAAAATCTACGATTAACGGCTGGATAAAAAACTTAAGGCCTGTTGTTATTGATGAAGGTGAAGTTGTAACTATGAAAGAATATAAAGCATTGAAGCAGGAGATGGCTAGGATTAAGGAGGAAAATGAAATACTAAAAAAAGCCATGGCCATATTCGTAAAAAAGTAGATTCTATCTTTAAATTCATATATGATAATAAGGACAAACATGATGTTAAGCTAATGTTCAAACTGCTAAAAGTTTCAAGAAGCTCTTATTACAAAAGCCTTAACCAAGTTGAAAGTAAAAGAAGTATTGAGAATAAAAGATTAAAAGAAGAAATTCTTAAAATATATAATGATAATAAAAAACGTTATGGAGCTCCTAAGATCCATAAAATACTAATAAATCAGGGAGAATCTATAAGTTTAAAGAGAGTTCAAAGGTTTATGAATGATTTGAGGATAAAGTCAATAGTTTGTAAGAAGTACAAGTCCTATTCATCTAAAACCAAGGTTGAAGAAAGGGAAAATATCTTAAAAAGAGATTTTTTCATAACTACAATAAATGAAAAATGGGTTACTGATATTACATATATCCATACTTTGCGTGAAGGATGGTGTTACCTTGCCTCTGTGATGGACCTTCATAGTAGAAAAATAATATGCTACGCCTTTGATAAGGTCATGGATACTGATTTAGCAATTAGAGCTGTAAAGAACACCTATGAATGTCAGAAGCCTAGTAAACAGGTTATATTACACAGTGATTTAGGATCACAGTATACAAGCTCTAAATTTGCAGAATATATATCAGAAATTAAATTCATTCACTCATTCAGTTGTAAGGGAAATCCATATAACAATGGCTGTTTTAAGTCTTTTCATGCTGTCCTTAAAAAGGAAGAGGTTAATCTAGTAACCTACTATGATTTTAATGCTGCAAGGCTGGCAATATTTGAATATATAGAATCATAGTATAATAGAAAGAGAATCCATAGCAGCATAGGGTATATTACCCCTCAGCAATGTGAAGATAGGGCTATAAAATCAGCAAAAAAATTCGAGTTTTTGTGTCTACTATATTGACATAAGTCCATAGTTGGGGTGAGTAAATTATTTAGACTCTGTAATGACAGCAGCTATGACCGATAGATTAACATATAATGGAAGAGGAGGTCTGCTTTTCGTTTATGACTTGGAATAAAATAATGTATAAAATACCTGCATTTTGGGTCATAGTAATTTCAGTTGGGACTGTTTGCTTGGCGTTGATTGCTTTTACAGCAAATCCTTCTAAAGAAGGAACAATTTCAGAGGGAGACAAAAGAAAACTTGAGGCTGCTGTCACCGAATACTACCTGAAGGCTGATCCAGCCAACAGGGGAACTCTTAGAATTTATAACATAAAAAAATATGGTAGTGGCTATCTGGTATTAACTGAAAAATATAGAGGAGAAGGTGAGAGTTTTTCTGTTTTATTTTTAGTAAATCATGATTTTAATATAGTGGCTAAAGCTCCAGGAGATATACCCAAAAGTCCTTGTTTCTCGGCAAATGTGGTAAAAGATCAGGGAAAGAGTATAGTATACGGGAATTTTAAAAACAAGAAATGGAATCCTAAAACAGATCTTGTGGTAGATGTACAAATTGATTTCATTAAGATTACATTTGAGGATGGAACTTATATCAGGGAACAGGTTTCTATGGACAAA
The DNA here is from genome assembly GCF_006016075.1 of Caloramator sp. E03. NCBI lineage: Bacteria > Bacillati > Bacillota > Clostridia > Eubacteriales > Clostridiaceae > Caloramator > Caloramator sp. E03. Next base: position 2,671,252 of record NZ_CP040093.1, read on the forward strand.
GGATATATTGTCGTAGCTGATACTCTCTCAAATATACGAAATATAGAAGTATATAATAGCAAGGGAGAGTTGCAAAGTGATCTTATAAATGAAAGCTCTTGCTCAGAATTTAGTTTTATAAAAGAGGAGAATAAAACCCTATCTCACCAAGAAGAGGAAAAGGATTCAAACACTCTGTTTGACAAAAGCAAAGTGCAGGAATATTGCCTTGAAACCGTTGTAATTAATGACTGCTTAAGTAGAGAAGGTCCCGGCGAAAATTACAAAAGCATAGGGAGCTTGAAGTACGGCGATATTGTTCTGGTAGAAGGCAGATATGGGAATTGGGTTCTTTGCGCCGCTGACAATTTACATGGGAAATTTTGGATTGAAGCAGGTAATTTAATTGAGGAGCAAAGACATACGAAATACAATTTAGGAATTATTACGGCGGATGAGGTAAAAGTCGGAACGGTAACGCTGTACAAAGGCAATTTGGTGCAGGTATTGAAAGTAGATAAAGATAAGACGTGCGTGACTATCAGAGTTATTGATATAAATGTTGGCAAGACTGGGTGGATAAAAAACAGCGATTATGTTCTGGTAAAAAATGGAGTTTATTTTAACCAGGCTTATTTGAGAAAGGGGACGGCTATCTATGAAGAACCTTCTCTTAAAGCACGGCAATTGGATGATTACGGAACAAAAAACAAAGAGATGTTTGTCAATATTGAAAAGGAACAGAACGGATGGGTATTGATTTCTACCTATGGTCCGGTAAACGGCTGGGTGAGAAAGGAAAATATCTTTATTCCTATGTCTGACGCAATGACGTATGAAGAGTAAAAAGCTCAAAAAGAATAGGAGGAAAAGGATAATGGATAAAAAAGTATTGGTAGCTTTTTTTTCATGTAGTGGTGTAACAAAAAATGTTGCCCAAACTATTGCAGATGCAGCTGGTGCTGATCTTTATGAAATAAAGCCTAAGGTGCCCTATACTGCCGCGGATCTTAATTGGATGGACAAGAAAAGCCGCAGTTCAGTGGAAATGAAAGACCCGTCCTCACGGCCTGCCATAGAAGGCAAGGTTACAAACATGGATGAATATGACATTGTTTTTCTTGGCTTTCCTATATGGTGGTATGTAGCTCCAACAATTATAAATACCTTTTTAGAAAGCTATGATTTTTCGGAAAAGACAATAATACTTTTTGCAACTTCTGGTGGTAGTGGCTTTGGAAAAACAGTTGAGAAGCTAAAAGAAAGCGTTTCATCAACTGCTAAGATTAAAGAAGGAAGGATTCTAAACGGCAAGCCGTCTAAGGAGGAACTGTCTGCGTGGATAAAAAGTTTGGGTTTAAAGTAATATTTAATAGCACATATCATCACTTGGCATAAAATAACCTTCTGTTGTAGTTGATTCATTCCACAACAGAAGGTTATTTTTTAAGAGAATATTCTACAGGTAGATTATAGGTGAAGTCATCTATAACAGCCTATTAATAATAATAGAAAAATGGAGTTATAATTTATTCTAATATTTTGCACATAATAGTTGACAAATACAACAGTTGTAACATACAATAATATAGGGAGGGATAAAATGGATACTTCACAAGAGATATATAAATTGAGAGAAACAATAAGGCAAATAGTGAGAAACTTGGGGATGATGGAAAAGAGCGAGGTCTCATGCTGTGGAACAACATTAAGTCAATGCCACATAATAGTTGAAATAGGCAGAGCAAAAGAAATATCATTAATTGATTTATCTGAAAAGATAGGTCTTGATAAAAGTACAATGAGCAGGAACATTGACATTCTTGTAAATCAGGGTGTTGTAAAAAGGGATCTTCATCCTGAAGACAGAAGGTATGTAACTATAACTTTGACTCAAAAGGGAGAAGAGATATTTAGTAAAATTGAGGAAAGTATGGGATTATTTTATAAGAATATATATGAGGCAATTCCTCAAGAAAAAAGATACCAGGTTTTAGAGAGCCTTGAATTGTTGCTTTTTGCTTTAAAAAATAATAGATGTTGTTAGGAGGTATGATTATGAATTTTGATGTAAAAAAAGAAGTACAAAAGTATTATGGTGAAATTGCAGAAAAAGTAAGTAATGGTTTAAAAGGAGGATGCGGTTGTGGATGCGGTACATCATGTTGTGGGGATATTACTAGTTTATCTGTAAATTACAATGGTGATGAAATTGAAGGATTGCCCAAGGAGGCTATAAATGCATCATTAGGATGTGCCAATCCACTTTTATTTGCAAAACTTAAAGAAGGAGAAACTGTTCTTGATCTTGGAAGTGGTGGTGGAATTGATGTATTAATTGCATCAAAGTATGTTGGAAATAGTGGTAAGGTATATGGACTTGATATGACTGATTCTATGCTAAGGCTTGCAAATGAGAATAGAGAAAAGATGGGAGCATCAAATGTTGAGTTTATAAAAGGATATATTGAAGATATACCTCTTGATGATGAAACAGTTGATGTTATAATGTCAAACTGTGTAATTAATTTATCTGAGGATAAAGAAAAGGCACTATCAGAAGCCTACAGAGTGCTAAAAAATGGTGGAAGGCTTGCAATTGCAGATATTGTTACTTTAAAGGATGTACCGGATGAAATAAGAAAGAAGGCAGAGTTATGGGCAGGATGTATTGCAGGAACAATTAAGATTGATGAATATAAAGCTATTCTTGAAAAGGTTGGATTCAAAAATATTGAAATTGAACCTGTAAATGTATATACAAAGGAGATAATTAAAGGACTTATTGAAAATGATAGTGAACTTTTAAGTGTAATATCGGAGGAAGAGCTGGATTTAGTTGATGCTGCTTTTGCAGGGGCACATATTAAAGCTGAAAAATAGGAGTGATATTATGGGTTATTCAACGAGGGAGGCAAAAGTTCAGGATGTACCTGCAATTACAAGAATATATAACCAAGGCATTGAAGATAGAGTTGCAACCCTTGAAACAAGATTGAGAACTGAAGATGAAATGAAGGATTGGCTTTTAAATAGAAGTGAAAAGAATAAAGTACTTGTTATTGAAGATGAAAACAATAATGTATATGGATGGGCCTCATTAAACATATTTAACTCAAGGTGTTGTTATAGTGGAATTGCAGATATATCAATTTATATTGAAAGGCAAATGCGTGGAAAAGGACTTGGAAAGATTTTATTAACTTCTTTAATTAAAACTGCAAAAGAACAGGGGTTTCATAAGATGGTTCTAAGTACATTTAAGTATAATGAGGCAGGACAAAGATTATATAAGGCTATGGGCTTTAGAGAAGTAGGGACATATATTAGACAAGGAATGCTCGATGGAAAATGGGTTGATGTTACTATAATGGAAAAACATCTTCTGGATGATGTAACATCTAAGTAGACGAAATAAATCTTTGTATGAAGAGTAATGATTTTTTTAGAAACATTTAAGATTCATTAAAAAATCCTAGTAAGGCAAAAGAAGCTTTACTAGGATTAATTTTTTCTTATCTTTAATTTCTATTTGAAACTTAATCTTTATCTTAAAATCTAAAATATTTCTCAAGTTTGTTAATTATTATATTAAACCCCTTATCAATATCTTCACAATTTACACTTGCAATACTTAATCTGATTCCTTTTTTATAAAATGAATCATCTAAAAAAAATCTTTTTCCTGAAGACACAAGAACCTTTTCTGCTTTTAATTCTTCTACAAATTTATTTTCATCTATATAATCATCAAAAAGTATATATGAGTAAAAACCTGATTTACCACCAATACATTTTATTCCTAAATTTCTAACTCTTTGAAAATTCAAACTAAGTTTATTTTGCTTTTCTTTTAATTCTTTAGTCATATAATCTACATGCTTTTTTAGAATATTACTTCTTATATATATTTCCAAAGTAGCTTGTGATATCAAAGAAGCAGAAAAATAGGAATAATAGTAAGAAACAGTTCTATACTCCTCCAGAATCTTTAATATATGTGTAGGTGCAACAATTAATCCAATCCTAAGCCATGGCAGTATTTTAGAAAAACTTTTTAAATAAAAGTGGCGTTCATGATTTGAATAGCTATAAATTGGATCATACTTGCTGTCAGATGAAATATCGGCAAAGTAATCATCTTCAACTATATATACATCATATTTATCAGCAAGTTTTGCAATAGCTTTCCTTTGATTTTTGCTGTAATATGTACCTAAAGGACTATGATTGTGTGGTACAGTATAAAAAAATTTAATTTTTTCGTTTTTAAAAAGGAATTCTAATCTATCTAAATCAATTCCCTGTTCATCTCTTTCTATTCCTATTATCTTTGCTCCGTAATATTTTAAAAAATTTATAAAATAACTATAAGTAGGCTGTTCTATCAGAATTATATCTTTTCCATTTGGGAATGTTATTTGGGTTAGTATACTCAATGCCTGCTGGATTCCTAAATTTATAAATATATTATTTGGAGACGTAAAAACTTGAAAGTTTGAAAGATATTTAGGTAATATTTGGCGCAAAGACTCAACTCCATATACGTTACTGCTTAATGAATTATCCTTGTATATATCAACAGCTCTATCAAGACAATGCTTAAGATCAGGAGTGTTCATATTCCCTACAATTGGATTACCTGTATGAAAGTTTATATATTCAGATTGCTTTTGGGTATTATTAATTAATTTTTCAACTATATAATAACCGCTCTGAGGGATTGAATATATTATGTGATTGTTTTTTAAAGTCTCATAAGCTTTAACAACAGTATTTTTTGAACAATTATATTTTTTACTTAAATTTCTAATAGAAGGAAGTCTTTTACCTGGTTTATATAATCCATTGTTTATATCTTCTTCTATAGCTTTTACGATATCATCATATAATTTGCTCATTTTATCCTCCTATTATATGCTTGATTATAGTACAATTATATTAATAAAAAATTAATTGTTCTATAACTATAAATTATGTTGAATAAGTAAATAAAGAATTGAAAAAACTTTGTTAAATCGGAGATATCTATGTAATATTTATTATACAATAAATTACATGTTTTCTTGAACTTATTATAAATTTTGATTTTTTGGATATTCAACAGAAGTGCTTCTGCTCTTTAACCTAATCAGCCACAGAAGTTGCCACTCCTATAAGTGGGAGCAGTTTACTATTTCAATAAATAATGAAGTTATTGCTTGTACATGCAGAGGATCATCTTATGGATGCCATATTGGCGAAAGATTTATCTAAAGAAATGATAAGCCTTTATAAATTAAACAGAGCTTAGCAGATATTATACAAAACAGCTCCTCTTTTTTAGGGAGCTGTTTTGTATAAACTACTACTAGCTAAGAGGTATGGATTATTTTATTTCCCCTTTTTCTATCTTAGAAATTACATCTTTAAATTGAGGTAGATATTTCTTGTGTGCTACAAGCATTTCATTTAATAATTGCCTTGCTATTTTTCCACTTGGTATTAATGGATTAATTGTGAATGCATGTAGAGCTGTACCATAATTTCCTGTAACAGCGGCTTCGATTGTAGTAAGTTCCATAGCTTTCATAATTTGTAACATTCCTCTGGCTGCTGGTTTAAATTCACCCCAGACAATTGGCTGAGGACCAGCTGCTGTAATAATAGAGGACACTTCTACCACAACATCATCTGGCAAATCCTTTATAGCACCATTATTTTTTGTGCTTACAACCATATTAACTCTCTTATCATTGTAAATTGAATTGATTACTTCACAGGCAGCATCACTATAATATGCTCCTCCACGTTTCATTAATTGTTCTGGTTTATAATCAAGGTTAGGATCTTTATATAATTCAAAAAGCTCAGCTTCTGTACGCTTAACAACCTCAGCTCTTGTGTTATTATTTTTATAATCTTCAAGTTCTTCTTGAAGCATATCATCTGTAATATAATAATAACGATGATAAGAACATGGTAAAATTCCTAAATCTCTTATCTGTTGGGATAAAAATGCAATGTTTTTAATATTTGCAACACCTAATTTTTCTTCTCTTTCTTTTTTTTCTTTCAAATATTCTGGCTTGTAAATTTGCATAAAATCCTTTTCTTCCCCGTAAAGCTTTTCAATACATTCCATTGTTAATTCATTACCATATTTATCCCAAACTCTATGCCAGTGAAAATGATTTAAACCTGCAAACTTAAAATATAGATCCTCTTCATTTCTTTCTAATGCAGATGCAGCAAGTTTTCTAGCGGATATAGGAACATTACATAAACCAACAACTTTATCCCATTTTCCATATCTCATTACAGCTTCTGTAATCATACCAGAAGGATTTGTAAAGTTTATAAGCCAGGCTTGAGGACATAGTTCCTTCATATCTTCAACAATTTCAAGTATAACTGGAACAGTTCTAAATGCTTTTAATATTCCACCAGCACCATTAGTTTCTTGTCCAATTATTCCATGACTTAATGGAATTCTTTCATCTTTTATGCGAGCATCAATCTGTCCAACGCGAAACTGAGTAGAAACGAAATCAGCGTCCTTTAATGCTTCTCTTCTATCTAAAGTTAGGTGAACTTTCCAATCAAGCCCAGCAGCTTTAACCATCCTTTGAGCCATAGATCCTACTATATTTAATTTTTCTTTACCTTCTTCTATATCTACAAGCCAGATTTCACCTATCGGCAATTCATTTTTCCTTTTTATGTAGCCCTCAATAAGTTCCGGAGTATAACTGGATCCCCCTCCAATAGTAACTATTTTTAGTTTATCCTTTTTCATATCCTACACTCCCCTTTAAAATATTATTTCATTTTTACAAAAATTATCTTATACCCATTCATACTATAAAACAACATTTAATATTAACAACTGTACCAGTACAATTTTATTGCCTTCTTTAACTAAGGCAGTGATATGAAGGTGTTCACTTTTATAAGTGGGTGATGAATGTTGTTTTATATATCCTTTCTGTAAAAATATAATGAGTATTATAATGAAGGAGTGTAGATAAATAAATGAATTTAAATAATAATCATTTAGTATTCTTATTATATTATCATCTTGTTTTGATACATGTTTTAAACTTTTTAAATAACTTTTTCTGAAAAAAAATGAAAATTAATTTAATACCCCTTGACTTAGAGTGGACTTCAGGGTTTATCATATTTCTATGTTTAGATGTATCTGATAGAACATACTACAAAAATTAATATAAAAATCAAAAAAGAAAGGAAGTGACTTATGAATAGCTCTAATGTACTATCAATTAAATTAAAGTTTCTCTATATTTTTGTATGTGCAGCAATAGCTTGCTTTATGCCATTTCTAACATTTCACTTTCAGCAAAAAGGCTTTAGTTATACACAAATAGGTATTGCACTTGCCGTTTATTCTATAGTTGGTGTAATTGTACAGCCTATTTGGGGTTTTATTACGGATAAATATTTAAATAAAAGAATCTCATTAATTATTACTATGCTTTTGAGCTCTTTAACTATATATATCTTTATTTTTGCTAAAGGTTTCTATTTTATTCTTATAAGTATGATATTAGTATTAATTTTTCAAAGTTCAGTTATGCCCTTATCAGATGCTTATACCTATGAAATCATAGGACAGCATAAACAAATTCAATATGGAAAAATAAGGCTTATGGGATCCATTGGATATGGTGTTACAGCGCTATGTATAGGGCAGGCGGTAAAAGTTATTGGTATAAATAGTGCCTTTATTCTTTTTTCAATTGTTATGCTTTTAGGTGCAGCAATGGCATTCAGCATAAAATTCAAAGGAAAGAATATACAAGAAAAAATTAATGCAAGCGATATTGCTAATCTTATTAAAGATAAGAAGTTATTAATATTTTATATAATGGTTATAATTGTTAACATCTCTTTAGGTTGTAATAATACTTATATTACAATATTGATTCAAAAGACAGGTGGAGATGTTTCAAAACTTGGATTACTTTGGTTTGTTATGGCAATAAGTGAAACTCCGATTTTATTTTTTGGAAACAGACTATTAAAAAAATTCAATGACTTAAATTTATTTATACTGGCAATTATATTTTTTGCATTAAGATATTTTTTAGACTCAATAAGCCCATCATATATTTTTGTAATTGCTGTACAAATAATGCATGCATTAACTTTTCCTTTGTTTTTATTAGCTGCGCTTAATTATTTGAATAGAAAAACTAATCCTAAGATGAAAACCACAGCTACGACAGTGTATTTTGCATCCAGTGGTATTGGAGCATTTGTAGGGAATATAGTTGGAGGAATGCTTCTTGAACATATTACTGTATTTACGCTATTTAAGATAATTTCTATTTTTTCTGTACTTTGTTTGGCTTTGGGAGTTAAATTAAAAAAGATAAACTTATTTGAAGATTATACGCTAATGGCTAATTCTAAAGAAAATAATACAAGTAAATTATATGATGTGAAGGAGGCGATTATAGAGTAAAAAGTTATTATGATGAACATTGTTGTAGTAATATGTTGAGTTTTTTAGTAAATCATATAAATAAATTAGTAGAAAAGAAGGTGTTAATATGAGCAAAGTATATTTTATTAAAAACACACAATCCAATTATGATGAGCTTGGAAAAGATGCCTTGAAGCTTCTTAAAAAAGTAGTATCAGAAACTGGACACCAGTTTGAAAAGGAGGTACCTATTAAGGTTCATTTTGGTGAAAAGGGAAACAAAACCTTTATACCTGCAAAATGCTATGATGAAGTCATAAATTACCTAAGAGAAAATGGAGTATCACCATATTATATTGAAACCAATGTGCTATATAGAGGATCAAGAACTACAACGGAGCTTCATATTGAAACAGCAAAAGCTCATGGCTTTACACAGATTCCAATAATAATAGCAGATGGAGATATTGGAACAGATTATGATGAAATAGAAATAAACAAAGAATACATTAAAAAATGTAAAATAGGCAGAGGGTATGGGAGATTTAAACAATTTATTGTTATGAGCCATTTTAAAGGGCACATAGCTGCTGGGTTTGGTGGAGCTATAAAACAGCTTGCTATGGGATTTGCTGCAAGAGGTGGAAAGCTTGAACAGCATTCAGGAATATCTCCTGTAGTAGATGCAAATAAATGTATATCCTGCGGTATTTGTGTAAAAAAATGCAATTATGGAGCTATTCAAATTAAAGATTCTGCAGTAATTGATGGCAATAAATGCATTGGCTGTGCAGGATGTATTGCTGTTTGTCCAAAAGGTGCAATTACAAATACCTGGGGAGGCTCACATTTTCTTGAGAAACTTTCAGAGTATGCTTATGGAGCATCAAAAGATAAGGATATAATTTATATTACCTTTGTTCACAATATTACAGAGGAGTGTGACTGCCTTGGTACACACATGAAACCAATTGCAGATAATATTGGTGTTCTTGCAGGAAAAGATCCAGTTGCTTTAGACACAGCATGTTTGGACTTGGTTCAAAAAAGCAGTGGAAAGAAGCTTTTTGAAAAGGGAAGGCAAGCTCTTATACATGCAGAGAAAATTGGATTAGGAAAAATGGAGTATGAACTTATTCAGATTAATTAAATGGTATGGCTTATATACAATGAAGGAAGCCTATTGGGGGTAGTCAAAGCGATATAAAAAATATGTACCAACTGTAAAAATTGAAAAAGGAATTGCTATAATAGGAAGTAATGTGAATTTGGCTGAGCATGATATTGAAAAATGATTAAAATATATAGATAATTAAGGGGGAGATAAAATGGAATATACAAAACTTGGGAATTCTGATCTTGTTGTTTCACGTATTTGTGTAGGATGCATGAGCTTTGGTGATACGGCAAGTAATTTTCATGCATGGACACTTAATGCCGATGAGAGTGAAGAGGTTATAAAGTATGCTCTTGAGCTTGGTATTAATTTCTTTGATACTGCAAATGTTTATTCTGCTGGAACTAGTGAAGAGTTTCTTGGCCGTGCAATTAAAAACAATGTTGCTCGTGATAAGGTAGTTATAGCGACTAAGGTTTATTTTAATGAAGGTAAGCTTTCAAGACAAGCGATACTACGTGAGATTGACGGCTCATTAAAACGACTTGGAACAGATTATGTTGACCTTTACATTATTCACCGTTTTGATTATGGTACCCCAATAGAGGAAACGATGGAGGCTCTTGACAGCCTTGTCAAGGCAGGAAAGGTGAGAGCCCTTGGAGCATCTGCAATGTATGGCTACCAGTTCTACAATATGCAGCTTGCTGCTGAGAGAAATGGATGGACAAAGTTTGTTTCAATGCAGAATCACTACAATCTGATTTACCGCGAGGATGAACGTGAACTTATTCCAATCTGTAAGCAGCAAAATGTTGCTCTTACTCCCTATAGTCCTCTTGTAGCAGGGAGGCTTTCACGCCTTGAATGGAAGGCTGATACAAAACGCAGTCAGACTGATAAAACTGCAATGTCTAAGTATGACAGCACACAGGAGAGTGATTATAAAATTGTGCTTCGTGTAAACGAACTTGCACAAAAATATGGCGCTACAATGACGCAGATTGCTCTTGCATGGCAGTTTGCAAAAGGAGTTACAGCCCCAATTATAGGTGCTACAAAGGCAAAATATTTTGATGATGCTGTAGGTTCTTTAAATATAAAGCTTACTGATGATGATATTGCATATCTTGAGGAGCTATATGTTCCGCATAAAATTGTTGGTGCGCTTTGATAATTAAAAAAAAGTTTTAGATAGGGAATTTTATTTTACAAGCTCCTATCACTTTTAAGTGATAGGGGTATTTTTATATGGTTTTATTTATAAGTGCATTAGAGGAAATAATATTTTTTCTGATATGAATAAAGTAATATAAAAGCTAGAGTCAATTCACTAATTATGATATACTCTAAATCATAAAGAGTTTTATATTTACTTATCATTACACTTAAAAATATTGTACTAATAGATAGATTTAATCAGGAGGATACATTATGAAGATTTCAAAGAAAGATGCACTAATGTGGTTTGAATTTTTTTCTATGCTGCCTGAAGATGAGGAAATTATGACAAAGCAGCAGGAAATAATATATGCAACCTTTGCACAAATCGAAGCAGCAGTAGAACATAGAAATGATATGTTAAAGTCGGAAATAAAAGGTTTAAAAACTTTAGAAAATAGAACTTTTTTTGTAGGAGATGAAAACAAATTTCCAAAAGGATGCAAATCCTGTCTTTTAGGTAGTGGTTTGAGTGCAGTTAGGAAAACCAACAAATGCAATATAGAGTGTAAGTTCTGTTATAATTATGGACAATTAAATGATATTCCCCCAGTTGGTGAAGGTTTGTGGGAAATTGGAGGAACAAAATTCTATGAGAAGGACATTGATTTGCTTCTTTCTATATATGAGAAACCAACAGGTATTGCCTATGTTTATTTAGAGCCCTTTATGGAAATTGAAAAATACTATTCAGTTATAAAAAAATTCAGCAATGCAGGGATTCATCAGCATCTATATACAAATGGAATATTAGCAACTGAGGAGTCCTTAAAAGCATTAGGGGAAGCTGGCCTTGACGAGATACGCTTTAATCTTGGTGCAACTAACTGTTCAGATAAGGTTATTGAAAATATTAAAATAGCCAAAAAGTATATTAAAAATGTAGGAATTGAAACTCCAATGACTCCTGAGTTTTTTAACACTTTTCTTAAGAAAAAAGAAACTATTTTAAA